>NZ_PDKG01000004.1 GCF_004116725.1 Arcobacter sp. CECT 8986
AAGGAGGTGGCCGAAGGTTCGAATCCTTCACGGGTCACCATTTTTTTATTGGCCCCTTCATCTAGCGGTTAGGATTCATGGTTTTCATCCATGCCACAGGAGTTCGAGTCTCCTAGGGGTCACCATTCACAAAAAATCAAAAAAATCTTTTAGGTCGATTAGCTCAGTTGGTAGAGCGCTACCCTTACAAGGTAGATGCCAGTGGTTCGAGTCCACTATCGACCACCATTATGTGCGGTTGTAGTTTAGTTGGTTAGAATGCCTGCCTGTCACGCAGGAGGTCGCGAGTTCGAGTCTCGTCAACCGCGCCACTTAGAAACACTTCAAAATTTAATAAAATCATATTCAAACTTCTTTGTTTAATTTAATCAAAAATAAGATACCATTTATATAATACACATTGCATACATAAGGATTATTTTTGTTTAAAGCTAAATCTCTATACCAACTTATTGTATATAGTATTATCTTTATTATTGTACTTATCTCTTTTTTTACAATTATTATTATTGATAATACCTTTGATGAGTTTCAAGAAAAAATCAAAATTATAAAAAGTAATTATATTAGTAAACAAAAAGATATTATTAAACAAGATATCACAAATACTATTAAATTTATTGAGTTTTATCACAATATGAACAAAGGTAAAAAAAGCGAAGAACAAATAAAAAAAGAGATAATTCATGCAATAAAACAGATGGAAAATCAAAATGACATAGATGATTATACTTTTATATATACTTTTGATGGAACTTCAGTTTACTATCCAGTAGGAAAAACTGGTAAAAACTTATTGGAATATATTGATAAAAGTGGAACAAGTGTAATTAAAGATTTAATTACAATATCAAAAAATAATGATGGTGGATTTGTTCAATATACTTGGTATAAACCAGAAATAAAAAAAGAAGCAAATAAAATATCATATGCAATGTCATATAAACCATGGAATTGGACAATAGGTAAAGGTGTATATCTAGATAATATAAAAAAACTAGTAAGAGAAAAAGAGGCTGAGTATGATGAAAAAATATCAAATTCAACTCTACAAATAACATCACTTACTATTATGTTGGTTTTATACTCTATTTTTATTTTTAAAAATGCAACTTTACTAATTGCTAATGAAGTAAAACAAATTGGTAAATACTTCAAAAAAACGCAAACAGATGAGAGTCCAATAAATCATGAGAAAATACTTTTCAATGAGTTTAGAACAATTGTAAACTATGCAAATGAGGCTTTAACAAGTATAAAATACAAAAAACATCTAGTAGAAGATATAAATAAAAACTTAGAAATCAGTGTTCAAGAAAAAACAAAAGAACTTACAAACTTAATAGAATCACAAAAACAGTTTTTGAAAAACTCAGTTCATGAAATAAATACACCACTTGCTATTATTCAAACAAATATAGATTTACTAAAAAGAAAAATTCCAGAAAATAAATATGTTACAAATATAGAATCAGGTTCAAAACTTATTCAAAACATTTATAATGACCTTTCATTTATGATAAAAAAAGATAGAGTTGAGTATCAAAAAGAGTATTTAAATTTTTCAGAAATACTTCAATCAAGAATTGAGTTTTTTGAAGAGATTGCAAAATCAAATAGCCTTTTTTTCATCTGCAATATTGAAGAAGATATTTATATAAAATTTAATAAAACACAATTACAAAGAGTTATTGATAATAACATATCAAATGCTATAAAATATTCATATGCAAAATCTCCTATATATATTAAATTAAAATATATAAATGATGAACAAATAGACTTCCAAGTAAAAACTACATCAGAACAAATCGATAATAAAGATAAAATTTTTGATGATTTTTATAGGGAAAATAATGCACGTGGTGGTTTTGGTTTAGGCTTAAGAATTGTAAAAGAGATTTGTGATAAGAACTTTGTTATAATCAAACTAGACTCAAATGAACAAGAAACAAAATTTACTTATAGGTTTAATATAAATGAAAATACTACTTCTTGAAGATGAATTAATGCTAAATAACGCAATAACTGAATATCTAAAAGATATTGGTCATATGGTTGAAAACTTCACTGATGGACAACAAGTTATTGATAATGTAGATGGCTCTTTTGACTTACTAATTTTAGATATAAATGTTCCTAAAAAAGATGGATTTGAGATATTAGAAGAACTAAATCAAAAAAAAGTTTATGTTCCTACTATATATATTAGTGCTCAAGTAGATATTGAAGATATTACAAAAGCATATGATTTGGGATGTAGAGAATATATTAAAAAACCTTTTCATTTAGGTGAACTAGGTATCAAAATAAATCAAATACTAAAAAAAGATCAAAAAAATACTTCTCATATGAGATTTAGTGAACACTACTCTTATGCAAAAGATACACAGACTCTATATTTTAATGGTGAGCCTCAAACACTTACAAAAAAACAATCTGAAATTATTCATATTTTAGCACTAAATATTAATATGATTGTAGACTTTGAACGGTTTAGAATTGACATCTGGAAAGGTGAAGATATTGACAATCCTACAATTAGAGCAGAAATTTCTAGGTTAAAAAAAGCACTGAAAGAGGATTTTATTAAAAATATAAGAGGTTTAGGCTATAAAATCGATAGATTTTACTCTGTATAACAACTACCATTTTTAGGGCCCTTATGCCCTATTCTTTCACTTAAAAATATTTTTTATTTATTAATTTTTTCAATTGCTACCTTTTTGCTATATATAGGATATATACTTTCAATGTGGGATGACTAAACAAGATGATTTGTTTTAACTTAGATTTTAAAAAGGAGACAATTATGAGTCCTGAAAAAGCTCAAGCTTACTGGAAAGAAAATATATCTACTATATTAAAATTGTTAGTAGTTTGGTTTATCGTTTCTTTTGGTTGCGGAATTATTTTTATAAATGAACTTAATGCAATCGAAATAAGTGGTGTTAAGTTAGGGTTCTGGTTCGCACAACAAGGTGCAATATATGTATTTGTGATTCTTATTTTTGTGTATGTTAGATTAATGACAAAAATAGATGAAAAATATGGTGTAAACGAATAGTCAAGGAGAGGGAAGATGGAATTACAATCATTAATTTATCTATTCGTAGGTATTTCATTCGCAATATATATTGGTATTGCACTTTGGGCTAAAGCTGGTTCAACTAAGGACTTTTATGTTGCAGGTGGAGGGGTTCACCCAGTAGCAAATGGTATGGCTACTGCAGCAGATTGGATGAGTGCTGCATCATTCATCTCTATGGCAGGTATTATTGCTTTTATTGGTAGTGATGCTAGTGCTTATTTAATGGGATGGACAGGTGGATATGTTCTACTTGCAATGTTATTAGCTCCATATTTAAGAAAGTTTGGTAAATTTACAGTTCCAGATTTTGTTGGTGATAGATATTATTCAGATGTTGCAAGAACAGTTGCTGTAATTGCTGTAATCTTTGTATCTTTTACATATGTTGCTGGTCAAATGAGAGGTGTTGGTATAGTATTTTCAAGATTTTTACAAGTTGACGTAAATACTGGTGTAATTATTGGTATGGTTATTGTATTTTTCTACTCTGTATTAGGAGGAATGAAAGGTATTACTTATACACAAGTTGCACAATATGTAGTAATGATTTTTGCATATACAATTCCTGCAATTTTCTTATCACTACAAGTTACTGATACATTTTTACCACAATTAGGTATTTTTGGACAAACAACTTTTGCATTTGATGATGGAGTAAAAGTTATTCCTGAAGGAACATATTTACTACATGCATTAGATTCAGCCATAACAGACCTTGGTTTTGGTGCTTATACTGAGCCTGGTAACTTATGGAATATGTTTATGTTAACAACAGCATTAATGTTAGGAACAGCAGGTTTACCTCACGTTATTGTAAGATTCTTTACAGTACCAACAGTAAAAGATGCTAGAGTTTCTGCTGGTTGGGCATTAGTATTTATTGCAATTATGTATACATCAGCATCAGCTGTTGCAGCATTTTCAAGAGTTAACTTAATTAAAAATGTTCAAAATGTTGAGTATAAAGCATTTGTAAATGGTGAATTATCACATGCAGATGGAACAAAAAATGATGGTAACTGGTTTAGAACTTGGGAACAAGGTGGACTACTTGCTTGGACAGATAGAAATGGTGATGGTAAGATTCAATATGCTAAAGGTGTAGCATTTGATGGACCAAAAGGAAAACCTGTATTTGATGGTGAAAAAAGAGCTGAAGATGGACATAGAGTTACTTTAAATAGTAAAGGTATGCCAACACAAGAAGAGTTAGCAAAAAATAATGGTATGCACAATGAATTATATGTTGATAGAGATATTATGGTTCTTGCAAATCCAGAGATTGCAAACTTACCAAATTGGGTAATTGCATTTATTGCAGCTGGGGGACTTGCAGCAGCATTATCAACAGCAGCAGGTTTATTACTTGTAATTGCATCAGCAATTTCACACGATTTAATGGGTCAAGTTATCTTTAAAGATAAAGATACTGGGAAATCTAAGTTAACAGAGAAATCTGAATTAACATGGGCTAGAATTTCAGCTGTTGCAGCTATTTGCGTCGCTGGATATTTAGGAATCAACCCTCCAGGATTTGTTGCACAAGTTGTTGCATTTGCATTTGGTTTAGCAGCTGCAGCATTCTTCCCAACAATTATACTTGGGGTATTTGATAAGAGAATGAATAAAGAAGGTGCGATTGCTGGTATTTTAACTGGTCTAATCTTTACATTCGGATACATTATTTACTTTGTATTCTTAGGTGGAAGTAAAGAGGATTATTTCTTAGGAATTGCTCCAACTGGTATTGGTACTATTGGTACAATACTTCACTTAATAGTTGCATTTGTGGTATCTAGAATGACTCCAGAGCCACCAGCACATGTACAAGAAATTGTTGAAAACATCAGAATTCCTTCAGGAGCTGGTGCAGCAGTTGATCACTAAATAAAAAGCCAACTTTTGTTGGCTTTTTATAATTTCTTTTATGTTAAATTAAAAGCAATTTAATATAAAAGAGTTTTATAAAGGATTTTTTATGAGTCTACGTGATCAAGAAGCCTTTTTATCTGATATTCATCCATTTGAACTTTTATCTTCTAAACAGATGAACAAATGTATAAATAATATGGATATTGCTTACTATCCAAAAGATACAACACTTATAAGCCCAGAGAATATTCCAAATTCGTACTTTATTATTATAAAAGGAACTGTTCACCAATATCAAGATGAACAATTAGTTATGGATTACCATCAACAAGACTCTTTAGATGCAAATTCTTTGATTTATTCAACTACAAAAAGTAGCTTTAAAGTACAAGAAGATTTAATTTGCTATGAACTTAATAAAAAAACTTTTTTAGAGTTAATAGAAGAAAATATCCAATTTAAAGACTTTTTTTTAAATAACTTAGTAAATAAAATTCAAACATTAAAAACAAAAGAGTACACTTCTCAACTCTCGTCATTTATGATATCTAAAGTTGAAGATACATTAATTCATGAACCTTGTATTGTACAAAAAGGTACAACACTTAAAGATGCAATTGCAAAATCAATTGAACATAAAACTTCAACAATAATTGTAAAAAAAGATGAAGAGTATGGAATTATTACCGATTCTTTATTGAAAATGGAAGTTCTTTTAACAGAGAAAAATTTAGAAAACTTTGTAGAAGATATTGCAATATTTCCATTACTTACAGTTTTTAATGATGATTATTTATTTGAAGCATTAACTCTTTTGATAAAAAAAGGAATAAAAAGAGTTGGAGTTGTAAATAGTAAAAATGAACTTATTGGAATTTTAGAACAGCTAGATGTTTTATCACATTTTGCAAATCACTCTTTTGTAGTAGATACACAAATAAAAAAAGCAAAATCAATTGATGCACTAAAAACAGCAAGTAAAGATTTGATAAATATTATAAGAGCTTTACAAGTAAAAGGTGTAAAAGTAAATCATATATCAAATCTAATTGGACAGTTAAATACAAAAGTATATAAAAAACTTTATCAACTAATTGTTCCTGAAGTTTTACAAAAAGATGCTTGTTTTATAGTAATGGGAAGTGAAGGAAGAAATGAACAAATAATAAAAACTGACCAAGATAATGCACTTGTAGTAAAAGATGGAATTGATGTTGAACAGTATAAACCTTATATGAAAAAAATGACTGAAACATTAATTGATTTTGGATACCCACCTTGTGAAGGTAATATTATGGTTTCAAATCCATTTTGGTGCAAAAATGTAAAAGATTATGAAAAAGAGACTTCAAGATGGATAGAAGCTCCAGATATGCAAAATTATATGGATTTAGCTATATTTTTTGATTCTTTTGCAGTTGCTGGAGATAAAGAGTTATTAATAAAATTAAAAGATAATTTATTTGATAAATTGCATGATAAAGATGTTTTTTTAGCTTACTTTGCAAAAGCTACATTAACTTTTGATACACCAAATACAATTGCTAATTTTATGAC
Organism: Arcobacter sp. CECT 8986; assembly: GCF_004116725.1. Taxonomy (NCBI): domain Bacteria; kingdom Pseudomonadati; phylum Campylobacterota; class Epsilonproteobacteria; order Campylobacterales; family Arcobacteraceae; genus Arcobacter; species Arcobacter sp. CECT 8986. The sequence goes on from NZ_PDKG01000004.1 coordinate 6,521, forward strand.
AAAAACACACTTTATTGATATAAAAAAAGCAGGAGTATTTCCTATTGTTCAAGGTATAAGAAGTTTAGCACTAAGAGAAAAAATTAGAGAAACTACAACGGTAAAAAGAATAAAAATACTACAAGAGAGAAATGAAATAAATAATGAATTAGCAAATGAACTAATTGAAGCATTTGAAGTATTAAGTACACTAAGATTAAAATCACAATTAATTCAAGTTGATAATAAAGAAAAAATAAATAATGAAATAGATACTCATTCATTAAGTAAAATAGAAAGAGATTTATTAAAAGATAGTTTCAAAATTGTTGTTGCTTTTAAAAAGTTTATTACATACACATTTAAAATAGATAAGATTTCATAATGTTTAAAAATTTAATAAAAAAATATAGAATAAGTCAACTAAAAAATAAAGAGTTCCTTTATCTTTTTGATGAAGCACCAAAAGGTGAATATATATGTTTAGATTGTGAAACTACTGGATTAAATCCTAGAAAAGATGAGATAATTTCTATTGGTGCAGTAATGATAAAAAATAATAAAATAATAATAAGAAAAAATTTCAATATTTTTCTAAAATCTTCAATTAATACAAATGAAGAATCAATAAAGATTCACCAAATAAGACCAATAGATTTAGAAAATGCCACAGAACCTAGTGATGCCATTTTTAAATTATTAAAATTTATTGGTTCAAGACCAATTGTAGGTTACTATATAGACTTTGATATTTCGATAATTTCAAAATATACAAAAAAATTGATAGGAATAAAAATTCCAAATGAAAAAATCGAAGTTTCATCAATGTATTATAAAACAAAAAAACGTTCAAGTGAATATGAATTTGTTGATTTAAAATTTGATACTATTATGAAAGAACTAGATATTCCAGAACTTGGAAAACATGATGCGCTAAATGATGCAATAATGACAGCAATGATGTTTTTAAAACTAAAAGATAAAACTCCTGCTAAAACTACTTTTTACACAAATTAATTACTCAGATAAAAATATGTACTTTATACACAATTTATACATTTTAGTTACTAAAAGTTACTGCTACTTTTTTACTAAATTAAACTACACTTAAAAATCCAATATTTCTAGAAATAAATAAATTTTATATGTATAATGAAGTAGTATTTAACCAATGCTATTTTAATGCTACGAAGTCGATATTTAGGGCTTTAGTTGAGCTTTTTAAGCTGGTTAAAATTACTATATAATTCACAAAAAAATATGAGGAGAAAGAGTATGAATGATGAATTAGTTGAACAAATAAAAGCTAATCCAAAATATCAAGAATTAGTAAAAAAAAGAACTAGTTTTGCTCTTAAGTTAGGAATTTTTGTTTTAGTAATGTTTTATGCATACATTTTAACAATTGCATTTGAGCCAAGTGTTATGGCTATTAAAACAGGTGAAGGTGTAATGACTATTGCTTTTCCAATTGCTGCTGCAATTATATTAATAAGTTTTATTACTACATTAATATATGTAAAAAGAGCAAATGGTGAGTTTGAAGAGTTAACAAATGCGATAAGAGAAGATGTAAAGGATAAATTATAATGACTAGAATTTTTTTAATTTTAACTACAATTTTTAGTATATCTTTACTTGCTGCGGGTGATGCAAGTTTTGAGGCAACAAAAAGAGAATTAAATATTCCTGCAATTATTATGTTTTTTATTTTTGTAGCGGGTACTTTAGGTATTACATATTGGGCAGCAAGAAAAACAAAATCTGCAAGTGATTTTTATACAGCAGGTGGAGGAATTAGTGGATTCCAAAATGGTATGGCAATTGCAGGTGATTATATGTCTGCAGCTTCATTTTTAGGGATTTCAGGACTTGTTTATTTAAGTGGTTATGATGGACTTATTTATGCGGTTGGTTTCTTAGTTGGTTGGCCTGTAATTTTATTTTTAATGGCTGAAAAATTAAGAAATTTAGGAAAGTTTACTTTTGCTGATATTGCTGCATATAGACTTGGACAAAAAGAGATTAGAACATTAGCTGCTTTTGGTTCATTATCTGTTGTAACTTTATATCTAATTGCACAAATGGTAGGTTCTGGAAAACTTATTCAAGTACTATTTGGGTTAGAGTATGAGTATGCTGTTATTCTTGTTGGTATAATGATGATTATTTATGTTACATTTGGTGGAATGTTAGCTACTACTTGGGTTCAAATTATTAAAGCTATATTATTACTTTCTGGTGTATCTTTTATGGGATTCATGGTATTAAGCCACTTTGGATTTAGTTTTGAAGCACTTGCATCTAAAGCTGTTGAAACACATACTAAAGGTCAAGCTATTATGGCTCCAGGAGGATTTATATCAGACCCAATTTCAGCTATATCACTTGGTATGGCACTTATGTTAGGTACAGCTGGTCTTCCTCATGTATTAATGAGATTTTTCACAGTTGGTAATGCAAAAGAAGCAAGAAAATCAGTAGTTTATGCAACTGGATTTATTGGATATTTTTATTTAGTAATTGCAGTAATTGGACTTGGTGCTATTGTATTTTTAAATTCTGATGCTGGTGCACAATATTTTGTTGATGGTAAATTATTTGGTGGAAATAATATGGCTGCTATTCACTTATCTCATATTGTTGGGGGAAATATATTCTTAGGATTTATATCAGCAGTTGCTTTTGCAACAATTTTAGCAGTTGTATCAGGACTTACACTTGCAGGAGCAAGTGCAATTTCACATGATATTTATGCATCAGTAATAAATCCAAATGCTTCTGAAGAGCAAGAGATTAAAATATCAAAAATTTCAGTTATAATTATTGGAATTATTGGTGTAGTTTTAGGAATTGCTTTTGAACAACAAAATATTGCATTTATGGTAGGACTTGCTTTTGCAATTGCTGCATCGGCAAACTTCCCAATTTTATTCTTATCAATTTATTGGAGAAAATTAACTACAAGAGGTGCAGTAATTGGTGGTTCAATTGGTCTATTAACAGCTGTTATTTTAGTAATTGTAGGTCCAATTGTATGGGTACAAGTTTTAGGAAATGAACATGCACTTTTCCCATATAAACACCCTGCACTTTTCTCTGTAACTACTGCATTTGTTGCTATTTGGTTCTTCTCTATTACAGATAAGTCTCAAAGAGCAAAAGATGAACAAAAAGCTTTTGAAGCTCAAAATATTAGAGCAGAGACTGGTTTTGGTGCATCTGGAGCAGTTGACCACTAAAAATCAAAGAGGATTCTCCTCTTTGATTCTATAAAAATATTTTTGGAGGTTGTATGAAAGATTATAATGACACTGAACTTGCAAATATTATGATTTCAAAAGTAAAAGATGCAAAAATCCATAAAATAATAATTCTTCCATATAATACTTCTATTTATGAAGCTGCAAAAACAATAAAAGAGCAAAAAATCCCTACTTTATTACTAAAAGATGAAGATAACAATATGCATATTGTGACAGATTCAGATTTTAGAGAAAAAGTTATTTTAAATAAAATGAATTTTGATGAACCAGTGGGAAAAATTTCGAGTTCAAATTTAATATATGTAAATGAAAATGATTTTTTGTTTAATGCTCAACTTATCATGTCAAAGCACTCTTTAAAAAGAGTAGTTGTAAAAAATGATGATAATCAAATCATTGGAATAATTGATCAAATATCATTATCTTCATTTTTTGCAACAAATACTTTTTGGGTATCAAATGAGATTAATAATGCACAATCATTAGAAGAGTTAAAAGAGGTTTCAAAACAGTTTATTAGAATAATAAGATTGTTAAATGCAAAAGGTGTAAAAATAAACTTTATATCAAAACTTGTTAATCAACTAAACAAAAAACTAATATCAAAAATATTTGATTTTCTTGCTTGTGATGAGTTGAAAAACAACTCTGCACTTATAGTTATGGGAAGTGAAGGAAGAAGTGAGCAAATAATAAAAACTGACCAAGACAATGCTTTGATTGTTTCAGATAACTGCACTTTAAATGATGAAGATATATATACTTTTACAAAAAAATTTACTCAAACACTTGTAGATTTTGGATTTCCTAGATGCGAAGGGAATATTATGGTTTCAAACCCATATTGGTGTAGAAGATATTCTGATTTTAAAAATCTTATTTTTGATTGGATTCTTGGAAAAAATAGTGATGATTTTATGAATCTTGCTATTTTTTATGACTCACTTTGTGTAAGTGGAGAGAGAAGACTATTATTAGATTTAAAAAAACATTTATTAAATCTAACAACAGACTCACAAAGTTTTTATATGAATTTTGCAAAAGTTATAAGTAGCTTTGATGTACCTTTAGGTTTTTTTGATGGATTTATTCTCGATAAAAAAACAGCTGAAATTGATATAAAAAGAGGTGGTATTTTTATATTAGTTCAAGGAATTAGAACTTTATGTTTAGAACATAAACTTTATAGAACAAATACAATAAAAAGAATAGAGGAACTTGAAAAACTAAATGTTATTGATAAAGATTTTTCTAAAGAGTTACAAGAGGCTTTTAATTTTCTATCATATTTGAAACTTCAATCTAATTTAGAAAAAATTGACAATAATGAACAGATAAATAATTTCATAAATCCAGAAAAATTGAACTCTATGCAAAAAGATTTATTAAAAGATAGCTTCAAAATAGTAAATAAACTTAAGAAAAAAATCGAATACCACTATAAACTAAACTATATATAATAAAAATTTACTATTTATTACTTTATTACATCTTAGCTCAAAAAAGTATTACGATTCTAAACAATAATCTTTTTTAAGTACAATAGTTTTAGAATTTTTAGTCTTATTTAAAAAGTACAAGTTACCATTTTGTGGCAGATTACAGTAGAAATACAAGTTTTCAAACTTCCAAAACAAGCAAAAGAGATAATGAAAAAAATACTAATAATATTTAAATTGCTCTTTTAGTTGCTTTGGGTATAATCTTCACAATTTAGAATAGAGGGGAATAATATATGTTAGTATTAATTTTAAATGCTGGTAGTTCATCACTAAAATTTCAATTAATGAATCACGCAACTCACGATGTTTTTGCATCAGGAATTGCAGAAAGAATAGGAATAGATGGAAAACTAGTTATTGAATCACGTACTAAAACAAAAAGAGAAGTAAACCTTCCTACACATAAAGAGGCAATTGAAGTAGTTTTAGAATCTTTAGTCAAGGGCGAGCACAAGGTTATCGACTCAGTTGAAAAAGATATTGATGCAATTGGTCATAGAGTTGTACATGGAGGAGAGTATTTTTCTAAATCAGTAATAGTTGATGATGATGTTATCTCAAAACTAGAACAATTAGTACCACTAGCTCCACTACATAACCCAGCACATATAATGGGAATTAAAATATGTAGAGAATTAATGCCTGGAAAACCAAATGTTGCAGTATTTGATACTGCATTTCACCAAACAATGACTCCAAGCACATATATGTATGCAGTACCATATGAAGACTATGAAAAATTTGGTGTTAGAAAATATGGTTTTCATGGAACAAGTCATCACTTTGTATCAAAAGAAGCATGTAAATTATTAAATGATAAAAATGCAAAAGTTGTAGTTTGTCATTTAGGAAATGGTTCTTCTATTTGTGCAGTTAAAGATGGAAAATCAGTTGATACTTCAATGGGACTTACACCATTAGAAGGTTTAGTAATGGGTACAAGAAGTGGTGATTTAGATCCTGCTGTTATCTCTTATTTAATGGAGAAAAAACAGATGAGTGCTCAAGATATAATAGATTATCTAAATAAAAAATCAGGTCTTTTAGGAGTATCTGGAATTAGCTCAGATTTAAGAGAGATTATTCAAGCAAGTGAAAATGGTGATGAGAGAGCTACACTTGCAATTGATTTAAAATCTACAAGAATCAAAAAATATATCTGCTCATATGCTGGTGTATTAGGTGGAATAGATGCTATTTGTTTTACTGCTGGTGTTGGAGAGAATGCTAGTATCATAAGAGAAAAGGTATGTGAAAACCTAGAATTCATGGGTATAGAAATAGATAAAGAAAGAAATGATGCAAGACAATCAGGTACAAGAGAAGTAAGTTCTGATAATTCAAAAGTAAAAGTATTTGTAATTCCAACAAATGAAGAGTTTGTAATTGCAAATGATACATATAATTTAGTAAAAGATATGTAATACCGACATCTCAGCAAAAACTTTATTTTTGCTGAGAGAAATATAAGTTTTCCTAATCGTTTCAAATCCACACAATTATTATACATTTATTACCATTTGTACATAAATCATACATTTCTACACATTTTGTATATATTTTTTTTTCAAATATTCCCATATTGCTATATAAATGCTATACTAATCTTTTATAATTTTCAAAGAATATAAATAAAGGATATATAAATGAGTCTAATAAATAGTATTAAAAATAATGCTAGAGAAAAGCTTCGAACAATTGTTCTTCCTGAATCGGAAGATGAAAGAGTTTTAAAAGCTGCACAGCAAGTTTTAGAAGATAAAACAGCTAATATTATCCTAATAGGTAATGAAGAGACTATTAAAGCTGACGCACAAAAGTGTGGAGCAAGTATTGATGGTGCAAAAATAGTAGATCCAAAAAATTTTGATGATATTGATAGATATGTTAATGAATTAGTAGAACTTAGAAAATCAAAAGGATTAACTAAAGAAGAAGCAACACAAATCATGACAACTGAGCCAAGATTTTTTGGTTGTATGATGGTAAGATTAAAAGATGCAGATGGTTTAGTAGCAGGTTCAAACTCACCAACAGCAGATGTTTTAAGAGCTGCTATTCAAGTTATTAAAACAGCTCCTGGAATTAATACAGTTTCCTCAACTTTTGTTATGGAAACAAAAGATGGTGAATTTGGAGATAATGGTTTAATTCTTTTTGCAGATTGTGCAGTTTTACCAGATCCAACATCAGAGCAATTAGCTGATATTGCAGCAAGTACAGCAGCAACTGCAAAAAATGTAGTTGGACTTGACCCTAGAGTTGCTATGTTATCATTTTCTACAATGGGAAGTGCTAAACATCCTTTAGTTTCAAAAGTACAAGAAGCAGTTGAAATTTTAAAAAGTAGAAATGTAGATTTTAAATTTGATGGTGAAATGCAAGCTGATGCAGCAATTATTCCATCAATTGGAGCAAAAAAAGCACCTGAAAGTAAAGTTGCTGGAAATGCAAATATTTTAGTATTTCCTGATTTACAATCTGGGAATATTGGTTACAAATTAGTTCAAAGATTTGCTAAAGCAGATGCACATGGACCAATTGTACAAGGACTTGCAAAACCAGTAAATGACCTTTCAAGAGGTTGTTCAGTAGAAGATATTGCTAACTTAGTAGCAATTACAGCGACACAAGTAGAAGATTAATTATAAAGGGGAGGAGATAATTATGAATATTTTTATTTTAAACGCAGGGAGTTCATCATTAAAGTATCAATTAATGAACCCTATTACAAAAAAAGTTTTAGCAGTGGGAATCTGTGAGAGAATTGGGATAGATGGTGTATTAAAACATGAATTTGGAGAAGGCCAAAAGTTAAAAATTGATGTTTCTATGCCTACACATAAAGAAGCTATTGAGTTAGTTTTAAGAACATTAACAGATGGTGAAGGAAAAGTTATCAACTCTGTTGATGATATTGAAGCAATTGGACATAGAGCAGTTCATGGTGGAGAAGAGTTTGCTTCTTCTGTAATTGTTACAGAAAAAGTAATAGAAACTATGAAAAAACTTATTCCACTTGCACCTTTACATAATCCTGCAAATATTATGGGAATGGAAATTTGTCAGGAATTAATGCCAGGTAAACCAAATGTTGCAGTATTTGATACTGCTTTTCACCAAACAATGCCTGATTATGCATATATGTACGCTTTACCTTATGACCAATATACTAAACATGGTATTAGAAAATATGGTTTCCATGGTACAAGCCACTTTTTTGTTTCAAATGAAGCAAGAAATATGTTAGATAAAAAAAGCAATACAAGAATTATTGTATGTCACTTAGGAAATGGTTCTTCTGTAAGTGCTGTTCTAAATGGTAAATGTATTGATACATCAATGGGACTTACTCCTGTTCAAGGTTTAATGATGGGAACAAGAGCTGGTGATGTTGGTGCTGGTGCAATTTCATTTATGATGAGTCAAGAAGGGTTATCAATAAATGAAACTCTTGATGTAATGAATAAAAAATCAGGTATATTAGGAATTTCTGGTAAATCTTCAGATTTAAGAGAAGTACTTGATGGTATGCAAGAAGGTGATGATAGATGTAGGTTAGCTGTTGAGATGGTTGCTTATAATATCAAAAAATATGTAGGTTCATACGTTGCAGCACTTGATGGTGTTGATGCTCTATGTTTTACAGGTGGAATTGGGGAGAATTCAGCTTTAATTAGAGAGATTGTATGTGCAGGACTTGATGGTATGGGATTAATTATTGACCCTACTAAAAATAATAAAAGAAAATCAAATGCGAGAGATATTGCTACAAATAGCTCAGCTGCGAGAATTTTTGTTATTCCTACAAATGAAGAGTTCGTTATTGCAAATGATACATACAAAATCGTTTCAGGGCTTGAAAAATAAACAAATATACTTCACATATAAAAGAAGAAGTTTTATACTTCCTCTTTTATTAATATGCTTTTAAACTATCCATAAATCTTAATGAAAATTGACTAACAGCCTCATTCATAAACTTATCAATTAATTTATTGATTTTATCCTCTTTTTTCCAAATAGGATTTGCAACTTTTGATAATTTTATTAATTCATTTTTGGCAGTATACATTGTTCCTACCTCATCAATTAATTTTACTTCTTTTGCTTGTCTAGCTGTAAAAATATGTGCATCAGCAAACTTATCTGAATCTGATTTTTTAAGTTTTCTTGCAGTTGCTACATCAGTAATAAACATATCATATGTATCATTTATCACTTTTTCTAATTCGGCTTTTTCGTATGTAGACCATGTTCTTGTAGGCGTTCCAGCTTCTTTATATTTACCAACTTTAATAGTTTGTGCTTTTATTCCTAACTTATCCATAAGTTCTTCTACATTAGCTCCTTGAAAGATAACTCCAATAGAACCTACAATACTTCCTGGATTTGCAATAATTTTATTTGCCCAAATTGAAGCATAATAACTTCCACTTGCCATTGTTCCACTTGCATAAGCTACAACTGGTTTTACTTCTTTTAGTCTTTTTATTGCATGTGCTATTTCAACAGAAGGTGCAACTGCTCCACCAGGAGAGTTAACTTCAAGCAAAACACCTTTTATATTTAAATTTGTTCTTGCTTGCTCTATTTGTTCTAAAATAGCTTTAGAGTTTACTATTGGTCCTGTTAATTCAATTTTTTGTAAATTTGCATAATCTTCTTGAAATTTACCCATTTCATTATTTGAACCACTAAATATAACAAAATACATAATTGTTAAAAAAACAATTGTCTTAAAATATTTAGTTATAAAATCCAAAATTGCAATAATTGGTGAAAATAAAGTCTTTAAAAAATTAAACATCTTCTCCTCCTATTACTGTTTTTTTAACATATTTAGTATGTAATATTACATGTGTTGCAATATCTTCTTTGTGTTTTAATTCATCTGGTAGAGTAATAGCAATAATATCAGCATCTTTATCTTTTTGTAAAACACCTTTATTTAATCCTAATGCTCTTGCTGCATTTGAAGTTGAAGCTTTTAATACTTTTTTAGCAAAACTATTTACTTCAAAATCAGTATGCATCATTAAAACATTTCTCATCTCATCAAACATTGATAAAGAGTTATTAGAACTAAGCCCATCTGTTCCAATTGCAAAATCAGCATCACTAATTCTTGTTAGGTCTAATTTTGTATTATTTAAAATTCTATTAGATGTAACACAATGATTTATAACTGCATTTAAACTTTTTATCTTTTTTAAATCTTCATCACTTGCTTCAACACAATGAGTAAAAGATAGATTTTTTATTCCATCAAATTGATTTAAAAAATTCATTGGTTTTGTAACAGCTTTTTCTTGTCCTAAAAAGTTTTTAAAGAAATCAGTAAATCCACCTTCATCTTTATGTAACCAATCATACTCTTCTATTGATTCTAAGAAGTGTGCACTTACAGGTAAATCTTCACTTTTTGCAATATTTAATGTCTCTCTTATAAGTATTGGATGTACAGAATAAGGTGAATGAATTGCAATTGCAGGGAAAAAACTATCATTTTTATTTTTTTTAGCATTTTCTAGTCTTGATTTAAAATCTGTAAATAAAGTATCAATCATATCTGGACGACTTCCAATTACTTCATTAAAAAAGACTGTATTTATAGGTGAATTTAAACACGCTTGCATATCAAAACCATAAGAAGAGATAGCACCAATTGTTGTAGTACCACTTTTTTTCATCTTATCTAATTTTTTTTCAATAAGTTTTGTCGTAGCTTTTTGTATAAGTTCATCTCTTGAAGTTATAACTGAATTTAGCCATAACATAAAATTCCCATATTTTAATGTTGTTGCATTTGAACTAAATTCTAAATGAACATGAGTATTTATAAGACCAGGCATTAAAACAGAGTTTTCTTCAAGTATAGTAGCTTCTAAATTTGGATATTTTTGTTGTATGTTTTCTAAAGTATCAATATCTATAATTTTTTTATCGTAAACAATAGCACCATTTTCTATGATGCTACTATTTTCATCGCAGGTAATTACCCACTTTGCACTTATTAGTTTCATTACAATTATTGTTCTTTAGCGTCATTTGCTTGTTGAACAGCTTTAATTTCTGTAATCATTTGCATTAATGAAATTAATCCTAAGTGATAACCAAATGGTCCAAATCCAGAAATTACACCAGTACTTGCACTAGCTGTAATTGATTTTTGTCTAAATTCTTCTCTTTTATAGATATTTGAAATATGAACTTCTACTACTGGAAGATTTACTGCATTTAGAGCGTCTTTAATAGCAATTGATGTATGAGAGTATGCTGCTGGATTAATAATAATTCCATCAACTTCACCTAAACACTCTTGAATTCTATCAACAATTTCACCCTCTAAGTTAGATTGGAAGAACTCTAACTCTACATTATTTTGCTCTGCACTTGCTTTCATTTGCTCATGGATTTGCTCTAAAGACATAGGTCCATATATATGTTTTTCTCTAATTCCTAACATATTTAAGTTTGGACCTTGAATTACTGCAATTTTCATATTATATTTCCTTTTATAAATTTTTGATAAGATTATATTAAAATTTTTGTTAATGAAAGATGAGTTATGGAAAACTATATATTACGAAATGAAAATGCTATCTATTATGAGTGTGGATTTTCTTGTGATAATGTTATATTTATTACATTAGGAAGTGAGAGTTTTTTTCTTACGGATGCAAGATATGTACTAGAAGCAAAAGAGTATGCTAGGAATTGTTCTATTATTGAATCAAGTGACTTAATAAAAACAACAAAAGAGCTTTTAAAAGATAGTAAAATAAAAAAACTTACTTTCGACCCAAGTGATTTTACTTATCATGCTTATAAAACATTAGTTGAGGATTTAGATATTGAGTTTATTGAAGAATTAAATTTTTCAAAACAAAAAAGAATTATTAAATCTGATGATGAAATAGCAATCTTAAGTAAAGCTGCAAAATTAGGAAGAGATGGTTTTAAATCTTTAGCAAAATATATAAGAAAAAATGGCTTTAAACAAAAAGAACAACTTTTATATTTTAAAGCTGTTGAAAAGATGAGTCAAACAGGTAAATTTGCTTTAAGCTTTGAACCAATTGTTGCAATAAATGAAAATGCTGCAAAACCTCATGCTTTACCTACAAAGAAAAAGCTAAAATTAAATGATTTACTTCTTGTTGATGCGGGAATAAAATATAAAAGATATTGTTCTGATAGAACTTGTACTTCTAATGTGGACTTTGAAACATTCTCTTTCAAAAGAGAACAAAAATTCAAAAATAAAAAACATCAAAAAATATATGATTTAGTATATAAAGCACAATTAACTGCAATCAATAATGCACGTTCGGGAATGAAAGCTTCACAAATAGATGCTCTAGCAAGAGATGTAATTACAAAAGCAGGATATGGAAAATATTTTGTGCATAGTACTGGACATGGTGTTGGACTTGATATTCATGAATTTCCTTTTATAAGTTCTAAATCTGATGTAATAATTGAAGATAATATGGTATTTACAATTGAGCCTGGAATATATCTTCCTAATGAATTTGGAGTAAGAATAGAAGATACAATTGCAATGATTAATGGAAAAGCTGTAATTTTATAAATCTATAATTTTATAAAAGTTGACAATTTTACTTGACTTTAAGTTTGGGAGAAAAATGAAAAAAAAATTAAATGATGATTTGACACTGTTTTATACAAATAATTTTCCTTATAAATCTAAATACAAATCAGACAAAAAATATTTTGTTACCATTGGTATAGGGGGAAATATAGGGAATGTAAAAAAAAGATTTGATAAGTTATTCTTATATTTAAAAGCTGATGCAAGATTTGATATACTTATGACTTCTCCCCTACTTCTAAATCCACCATTTGGTTTTTTGCAACAAAATGACTTTTTAAATGGTATAATTGCGATTCAAACTAACCTTGCACCTAATGAATTTTTAAAAAATACGCAGAGGTTAGAGAATAGATTAGGAAGAAAGCGATCCTTTCAAGATGCGCCTAGAACCTTGGATATTGATATTATATTTTTTGATAATAAAAAAATCAATACCCCAAAACTTACTATCCCCCACAAAAATTGGGCTAATAGAGAATCAGTGATTATTCCTTTAAAACTTATGAACAAATAATAAAATTAAAGACAAGGCAAATTATGAAGAAAAAAGTAGTTGTAGGAATGTCAGGTGGTGTTGACTCTTCAGTTACAGCACTACTATTAAAAGAACAAGGTTACGATGTAGTAGGACTATTTATGCGTAACTGGGAATATGGTATCAAAGGTAGCCAATGCCCTAACCGTATAGAGTTTGAAGATGCTAAAAAAGTTGGTGAACTAATAGGTATTGAAGTAAAAGGTAAAGACTTTGTTGAAGAGTACAGAACAAAAGTATTTGATGTATTTTTAGAAGGTCTAAAAAAAGGTCTTACTCCAAATCCTGATATTTTATGTAATCGTGAAATCAAATTTAATGTATTTTTAAATGAAGCAAAAAAAATGGGTGCTGATTTTATTGCTACTGGGCACTATGCAAAAATAGCTCAATATAAAGACCATTATGTTTTAGATACACCAAAAGATAGTAGTAAAGACCAAAGCTATTTTCTACATGCATTATCAAGTGAACAACTTTCTCAAGCAATGTTTCCACTTGCAGATTTAACAAAAAAAGAAGTTAGACAAATAGCAAAAGAACATAATTTACCAGTTAGTGATAAAAAAGATAGTACGGGTATATGTTTCATTGGAAAACAAAAATTTGATGAATTTATTACTCAATATCTAAAAGCAATACCTGGTGATATTATTGATGAAAATGGAAAAGTAATAGGAAGACACAAAGGTCTTGTTTGTTATACACTTGGTCAAAGAAAAGGTATCGGTCTTGGTGGTATTAAAGATAATGAATTAGAAAATAATATTCACAAGCCATGGTATGTAGCTAAAAAAGATATGACTAATAATACATTGACAATTGTACAAGATACAAACCATCCTTTATTAATGAGTAAAAATGTTGAAGCAAGTCATATGCATTGGGTATTAGAAGAAACACCAGAAGTTGGTGATAAATTAATGGCTCAAGTTCGATATAGACAACAAAAACAAGCTTGTACAGTTGTAGAAGTAAATGATGATAAAGTTGTAGTTGAATTTGACAATTTACAAAGAGCAGTAACATTAGGACAAAGTCTTGTTTTATATGAAGGTGATTATTGTCTTGGTGGTGGATTTATTAGTGATTACAATTAATATGGTATAATTGCCACCTTAATTTTTAAAAAACTATATAAAAATTAGAAATAAAATACGGAAGAAAGCGATCCTTTCAAGATACGCCTAAACCAAAAATTAAATATCACATTAATTATAAATATGAAAAACTACCTTAATGTAGTTTTTCATAATATTGGGCAAACAGAGAATCTGTGATTATTCCTTTATTAAAATACAGTTTTAAAATAGAGACTTTTTAAAGGTAAAATATGAAAAAAGTAATGGTTGGGATGAGTGGTGGAATTGATTCATCAGTAACAGCCTATATGCTACAAAAAGATGGTTATGAAGTTGAAGGTGTTTATTTAAAACTTCATAATAGAACTGACGGTTATCATGAAAAAAATCTTGGATACATTGAAGATGTTGCAAAATATTTAGGTATCAAATACCATATATTAGATTTAGCTGATAAATTTACACAAGAGGTTTATGATTATTTTGTTGATTCTTATTTAGAAGGGACAACTCCAAACCCATGTGTTAAATGTAATAGACAAATAAAATTTGGTGCAATGCTAAAATTTGCAAAAGAGCATGGTGCTTCATACTTAGCAACAGGTCATTATGCAAAAACTGATGGAAACTTTTTCTATGAAGCAGATGATAAAACTAAAGACCAAAGTTATTTTTTATCTCAAGTTGAAAAAGATGCACTACCTTATATGATGTTTCCATTAAGTACACATAAAAAAGAAGATATTATAAAATTTGGAGCAGAACTTGATGTTGCTTACAAAAGAATAACAGAAAAAAGTGAATCTCAAGAAATCTGTTTTGTTGAAACAGTATATACAGATGTTGTTAAAAGACATGCAAATATTGATATACCTGGTAATGTATTAGATGAAGAAGGTAATGTTGTAGGAAAACATAAAGGTTATATGCATTATACAATTGGTAAAAGAAGAGGATTTACAGTAGATGGTGCACATGAACCACACTTTGTAACAAAATTAAATCCAAAAGACAATACAATTGTAGTTGGTAAAAAAAATGCACTTGAAGTAAATTATGTTACAGCAAATAATTTAAATATGTATATTGATGATACTAATTTTAAATGTGGTGTAAAACTAAGATACCGAAGTGTAACAACTCCTTGTGAAGTTACAATCAAAGATAATAAAGCAACAATAAAATTAGAAGAACCAGCATTTGGAGTTGCAGCAGGTCAACTTGCTGTTTTTTATGATGGACAAAAAGTTATTGGAAGTGGTTGGATAGAAAACACATCAAGATAGTATCAAAATGCTAAGAGAGGAGGAGGGATTCTCTCTTAGATTTCTACACTAGAAAGTATATATGAAGTCAAACCTGACAATCATCACAAAAAAGTTACTAAAACTACTTTAGTTTCAAAGTAAATGAGCGGGTACTTTAAAATCCTAAAATATTTTGTAACTACAAAATTACAAGGTGTGTGTAATCAAAATAACGGACTCGCGCTTAAAAAATTTCCTTTTAGTCTTCTTTGCTTTAGAAGAACAATCAAAGTATAACACGAAAAAATCTAAAATAAATATTTGCCCTGTATATTTTATATACTTTTAGCCTATATATTTTTTATAAAATACATATAAATTCAATATAAGTAGTATTTAGATAGAATCGCATTATAAAAATACTAATAAAAAAATTACAAGGAAAAAATATAATGTCGTGTTTTAAACTTTTTAGTGGTTCTGCCAATCCTGAATTTGCAAAGAAAGTCGGAGAATACCTAAAAGAGCCTATTGGTGAAGCGAATCTTAATAAATTTAGTGATGGTGAAATATCTGTTCAAGTTACAGAAAGTGTAAGAGGACAAGATGTTTTTATTATTCAACCTACATGTGCTCCAACAAATGATAACTTAATGGAACTTCTAATTATGATTGATGCATTAAAAAGATCAAGTGCAAAATCAATTTCTGCTGTTATTCCTTACTATGGATATGCAAGACAAGATAGAAAAGCTGCTCCAAGAGTTCCAATCTCTGCAAAATTAGTTGCTGACTTATTAGAAAAAGCTGGTATTCACAGAGTTATTACAATAGATTTACATGCTGCTCAAATCCAAGGTTTCTTCAATGTTCCTGTTGATAACTTATTTGGTTCGATTATGTTTGTTGATTATATCAAATCAAAAAAATTAGCTAATCCTATTATTGCTAGTCCAGATATTGGTGGAGTTGCAAGAGCTAGAAGTTATGCAAATAAATTAGGTTATGATTTAGTTATCGTTGATAAAAGAAGAGAAAAAGCTAATGTTGCTGAAGTAATGAATATTATCGGTGATGTTAATGGTAAAGATGTTATTCTTGTTGATGATATGGTAGATACTGCTGGTACTTTAGTAAAAGCTGCTGAAGTATTAAAGAAAAGAGGTGCTACTTCTGTTATGGCATGTTGTACACATGGTGTACTTTCTGGACCTGCATATGAAAGAATAGAAAATGGTGTTTTAGACGAACTTGTAATTTCTGATACAATTCCTGCAAAACAAGAAAGTGATAAAATTACAGTTTTAACTGCTGCTGAGATTATTGGTGAAACAATTAAAAGAATTCACAATAACGAATCAGTTAACTCTATTTTCAAAAGTTAAACTAATTTTTAGATTTAAATTATTTTATATCTATTATTTGTTATATTGAAAATAAACATAAAGAAGGATTTTTTATGAAAAAAGTTTTACTATCAACTATTCTTTGTAGTAGCCTAATGTTTGCTGCAAGTGAATACAAATATGAAGTTACTCCAATTATTGGAGGAGCAATAACAGAAGGTAATACTAACTTAGATGATGATTATGGAGTTGGTGGATTAAGCTTTGGTTTCAACTTAGATGATAAAAGCTTTTTTAATCAAGTTGAATTAGGTTTCTTAAACTCTCTTGGAGAAGTTGATTATGATAAAGGTGGAGATACTCAAATTACAAGAATCTTTACTAACGTAATTAAAGATTTTGAAATCACAAACAACTCTTCAATTTATGGATTAGTTGGTGCGGGTGTTGAAGTATTTAGTGATGAAGATGACAGAAATGATTCTGGATTATTCGGAAACTATGGTATTGGATACAAATACAAATTTACTGATGACATGGCATTAAAAACAGACATTAGACATTTAATTAATGCAGACCATGGAGATAACACTCTTTTATATACAGTAGGTCTTGCAATTTCATTTGGTAAAAAAGCTACAAATGTTGCTCCTGTTCAACAAGAGCCAGTAAAAGAAGTAGCTCCTGTAAAAGAAGAACCAAAACAAGTAGAAAAAGATAGCGATGGTGATGGAGTTGTTGATTCTATTGACCAATGTCCAAATACACCAAAAGGTGATTTTGTAGATAAAGTTGGTTGTTCATTAAAAACAAATTTAAATATTAACTTTGAATTTGATAGTGAAAAAATCAATAATTCATATGAATCAAAAATCAAAAAATTTGCTGAATTTATGAAAAAATTCCCAACAACAAAAGCAAAAATTGAAGCTCACACAGATGCAGTTGGTACAGAAGAGTATAATCAAAAATTATCAGAAAGAAGAGCTCTTTCAACTGTAAATGCACTTAAAGCTTACAAAATTGATTCTAGTAGATTAAAATCATTTGGATATGGTGAATCAAAACCAGTTGCTACAAATGAAACTAAAGAAGGTAGAGCTCAAAACAGAAGAGTTGAAGCTACTATCGTAAAATAATAAAACTATAAAAGATAGGTAAAATTCCTATCTTTTATCTACTTAAAAACTTAAACACTACATAACATTAAATTAGATATAATCGCGTAAAATATAAATCAATAGGAAGTAACTTTGCAACAAAATATTAGGAATTTTAGTATTATTGCACATATTGACCATGGTAAATCTACACTTGCTGATAGAATTATTCAAGAGTGTGGAGCAGTATCAGATAGAGAATTATCATCTCAAATGATGGATACAATGGATATTGAGCAAGAAAGAGGAATCACTATTAAAGCTCAAAGTGTTAGATTGAAGTATAAAAAAGATGACCAAGAATATATACTTAATCTAATTGACACTCCAGGACACGTTGACTTTTCATATGAAGTAAGTAGAAGTTTAGCTTCATCTGAAGGTGCTTTATTAATTGTAGATTCAACACAAGGAGTTGAAGCACAAACTATTGCAAATGTTTATATTGCATTAGATAATAATTTAGAACTACTTCCAGTTGTAAATAAAATTGATTTACCAAGTGCTGACCCTATGAGAGTTTTGGAAGAAACAGAAGAAGCAATAGGACTTGATTGTACAGAACATAATTTAGTTAGTGCAAAAACTGGTTTAGGAGTTAAAGAATTAATTGACTCTATTGTTGATAGAATTCCTGCACCAACTGGTGATGAAAATGCTCCTACTAAAGCATTGATTTATGATTCTTGGTTTGATAATTATCTTGGGGCATTAGCACTTGTAAGAGTATATGATGGTAGTATCAAAAAAGGTCAAGTATTAAAAATGATGAATACTAAAGTTGAACATCCTGTACTTGATTTAATGTACCCTCACCCAATTAAAAGAGAAAAAACTCCTGAAATAAAAACAGGAGAAATTGGTATTGTTGTACTTGGACTTAAAACATTAGATGGAATTGCAGTTGGTGATACAATGACTGATGCAAAAAATCCTACACAAAAAGCAATTGGTGGATTTGAACCAGCAAAACCATTCGTATTTGCTGGACTTTATCCAATTGAAACAGATAAATTTGAAGATTTAAGAGAAGCACTTATAAAACTACAATTAAATGACTCTTCTATATCTTTTGAACCTGAAAGTTCTGCTGCACTTGGAAGTGGATTTAGAACAGGTTTTCTTGGTATGCTTCATATGGAAGTTATTAAAGAAAGATTAGAAAGAGAGTTTGATTTAGATTTAATTGCAACTGCTCCAACAGTTGTATATGAAGTTGAAAAAACTGATGGTGAGAAACTAATTATTCAAAATCCTTCTGAGTTACCTGAGCCAAACTATATTCAAACAGTGTATGAGCCATATGTAAAAGCAACAATCTTAGTTCCAGATGAGTTTTTAGGAAATGTTATAAAACTTTTAAATGATAAAAGAGGAATCCAAATAAAAATGGATTACTTAGGAGCAAGAGTTTTACTTGAATATGATATTCCAATGAATGAAATTGTAATGGATTTTTATGATAAATTAAAATCTACTACAAAAGGTTATGCATCTTTTGATTATGAACCTATTGGATTTAGACCAGGAGAACTTAAAAAACTTGATATTAGAGTTGCTGGGGATGTTGTTGATGCACTTTCAATTATTGTTCCTGAAGATAAAGCTGTATCAAAAGGTAGAGAGTTTATCAAAGCACTAAAAGAGTTAATTCCTAGACAACTTTTTGAAGTTGCAATCCAAGCTTCAATTGGTAATACAATTATTGCAAGAGAGACTGTAAAATCTACAGGTAAAAATGTTACTGCAAAATGTTATGGTGGTGATATTACAAGAAAAAGAAAACTATTAGAGAAACAAAAAGCTGGTAAAAAAAGAATGAAAGCTATTGGAAAAGTAAATGTTCCTCAAGAAGCTTTTATGGCAGTTCTAAAAATCTAATACTATAAAAAACAAGTAGAGATTAATCTACTTGTTTTTACTACTCTTTAAAAGGTAACTCAAAAGCTACTGTAACTTCTGAAAATGTTTTACCTTTATGTAAATCAAAACACTCTTTAGCAAATTTAGCAAAAGAATCATTCATATTATAATCTAAAATATCTATTTCACCTTTTGCTCTAAACTTTCTATCTTTAATCATATATCTCATTGAAACATCTTTTGTAACTTCGTTCATTGTTAGTTTCATAGTAAGAGTGTGAGAATCTTCATCAACTTCACTTATTGTTGCTTTAATTTTTTGTGAACTTTTTAAAGAAAAAAGTGTACTTATCATACTTTTATTTCTAACTTCTAATCCTGAATCTAATGTAAGTGTATTAATCTCTACATTTGCACTTTTTAAAAACTCAACAAAGTCATCACTTTTTTTAATATCTAGTTTAATATCTTTAAAAGAACCAGAAACCCCAACTTTGTCTTCAGTTTTATAACCTGTCCATTGAACTTTTAAATCACCATTTAATTCATAAGCATTTAATGAAATAAAAGAAAATAGACAAAAAACACCAATCAATAATTTAATTTTCATAACAACTCCTTTTCATTTATAATATATAATTTAATATTTGTATAAGATAAGAATTATAAATTAATTATTTTCAAAATTTCATAATCATATTTAAAAAATAACTTCTTGCTTCACCTTGTGTATCTGAATCTATAAAATATTTTTTATTAAAAATATTTCTTATATTAAAATCAAATTTAATATCACCATTTTTTAATTTTGTGTAAAAAGAGCTACCTATCGTACCAATAGTATATGCACCTAATTTTTCACTATTTTTTTCATCAGCATATCTACTTGCCATATGTGTAAACTTACTAAATAACTTAACTCTTTTTATTTTATATTCTAAGTTTACATCAAGTTGTTTATTTGCTCTATTTTTAACTGTATTTCCTATTAGATACTTTTTATCACTATCTCTGATTTTATCATGGCTAAATCTTGCTGTTGTTGCTAATTTAAGATTATCATAAAAGCTTTTGTCTAAAGAGAACTTTACACCTTGAGATATACTATCTATCTCTTCTTTTGAAAAAGAATCTCTTTTTGTATAAATATAATCATAATTATTTTTTGCTCTAAAAAAAGTAGTACTAAATAAATATGAATCAAAAAAATCTTTTTTAAAAGTTATTTCAATTCCCCTTGTTAAGTTATCTTTATCTTTATTATAATCAGAGTCTATATCTTTATAATATTTATTATAGTTACTATTTATTTGATAAACTTTTGTATAAATATCTAAAAAATCTAAATTCAAATATGTATTAAAACTTATCTCTTTTTTATCATTTAAAATAAGATTTTTGTATCTTGCTGCATTTATATCTAAATTTGAATCTTTATTTATACCTTCAAAAGTTATATTTGTTGTAAATATAGAATTTGGTTTGAAATATAATTTTACTAGTGAGTGCTGTTGATTTATTTTATCCTCAGATAATACACCAACATCTCCATCAACGCTTTTTTTGATTGAGTCTTCATAATTAAAGTTCAAATCTAACCAAACATTATCATTTATATAAACACTATTTGTAAAAATTACACTTTGTTTATCTTCATTGTTTGTATCATAAAGATAAGTATTAACTGACTCATCATTTGCATAGCCATATTTTTCAAATTTATATTTTATAACATATTCATAAAGTTTATTTTTTTTCTCAGCTTTTAGTATTGCATTATTTTTATCTGTATTTTCAAATTTTATATAATCAAATTGAATACAATAAGAGTAAACATTGAAAAGTATTATAAAAACAAATAGCTTCATTAATACATTCATACTAAAAACCTTTCTTAAATTTAGAATTGCAACTTCTATATATCTAATATATTTAGTATGAACTTAAAAACTATTTAATTTTTGTTATTTTTTACTACTTTACTGTCAAATTTTTTTTAGATATAATTTATCTATTATGCGTTGTTTATCTTGTGAAAAATTATCTTTTTATATTATATGTAAAAGCTGTCAAAAGATGTATTTAAAGCCATCTTTTCATAAAAGAGAGATTGAAGAAAATTTTTATAATTACTCTTTTTATGCACTAAGTGATATTGAAGAATTAATAAATTCAAAATATTATTTTTATGGAGATAAAGTTTATAATATTCTTGCAAAATTATCTTTTGAAAAATTTGCTCGAAACTTCACTTTTGATGAAAAAGTACTTGCAGTTGCTATTGATGACCATACAAGACACGATTTTTCACACACCTCAATACTTACAAGACATCTAAAATCAAACTATATACAAACAAAATCAAACATTTTAAAAGCCCAATCAAAAGTAAAATATGCAGGAAAAGATTTAAATTTTAGAAAGAATAATCCTAGAAATTTTAAACTTGCAAATATTTATAATAAAACAACAATTTTATGTGATGATTTAATAACAACTGGTGCTACAATAATAGAAGGTAAAAAAGTTTTAAAGAATAAAAATAATCAAGTTCTTTTTTCTTTAACCCTAGCTGATGCTAAAATTTAGTATAATCAGTTTTATTTAGAGGGTGAAAAATGATAGGAATTATTGATTATAATATGGGGAATTTAGCAAGTGTTTATAATGCTTGTAGTCTTTTAGATACAAAAGCATCTTTTGTTAAAGATCCTGAAAAATTAAAAGAGTTCGATAGAATCATCTTACCAGGAGTTGGCGCTTTTGCAGATGCAATGGAACACTTAAATAAAACAGGAATGAAAGAAGCAATTCTACAATACTCTAAAAGTGGTAAACCAATGATAGGAATATGTCTTGGAATGCAACTTTTATTTGATAGCTCTGAAGAGTTTGGTAAAACTCAAGGTTTAGGACTTATTCAAGGGGATATTGTAAAATTTGATAAATCTAAAATGACTGAAGATTTCAAAATTCCTCATATGGGTTGGAATACAATAGAAAACAAAGAGCATGAACTTTTTGATGGATTGAAAGATCCTTATTTATATTTTGTTCACTCATATCATGCAGTTACAAAAGAAGAGAATATCATAGGAAAAACTACTTATGGTTATGAGTTTGCAAGTGCAGTGAACAAAGATAATATTTATGGTTTCCAACCACACCCTGAGAAATCACATGATAATGGATTAAGGATTCTTCAAAACTTTATGAAAATAAAATAAAGGAGTTTACCATGAAAACTATAGCAATAACAGGTGCAAGTGGATTTGTAGGCACTTCACTTAAAAACTTTTTTGGAAATTTAGGATACAACATGGTTTCTATAAAAAGAGAGTTTTTGAATAATAAACAAGAACTTGAAAATATAGTTTCATCAAGTGATTTTATAATCAATCTTGCAGGTGCAAACATTATAAATAGATGGTCAGATGAATATAAACAACTTCTTTATTCAAGTAGAATAGATACTACAAAAAAGATAGTTGAAGCTATTAATAATGTGGAAAATAAACCCAAACTTCTTATTTCAACTTCTGCTGTTGGAATATACAATAATAAACATAGATATGATGAAAAAGGTGATTTTTCAAATGACTTTTTATCAAACCTATGCCAAACTTGGGAAGAAGAAGCAAAAAAAGCAGATACTAAAGTATCTATTTTTAGATTTGGTATTGTTTTAGGAAAAGATGGAGGAGCATTAGCAAAAATGATGTTGCCTTTTAAATTAGGTCTTGGAGGAATTATAGGAAGTGGTAAACAACCATTCTCTTATATTCATATTGATGATTTATTAAATGCTTATAAGTTTGTTATAGAAAATTGTGTTGAAGATACTTTTAACCTAACAGCACCAGAACCTACAACAAATTATGGACTTACAAAAGCATTAGGAAAAGCATTAAGTAGACCAACAATCTTTCCAGTACCAGAATTTGTGCTAAAACTAATATTTAGTGAAGGTGCAAAGGTATTAACTGATGGGCAAGAAGTAGTGCCAAAAAAACTTTTAGATTTAGGTTTTAAATTTAAATATAATAATATACAAGAAACAGTAAATAGTTTAGTTTAAAAAAGGGAGAAAAAACTTATATGGATATATTACCAGCAATTGATTTGAAAGATGGAAAAGCTGTAAGACTTAGTAAAGGATTAATGGAGAGTGCGAAAATATACTCTGATGAACCATGGCAAGTTGCAAAAAGATTTGAAGAACTAGGAAGTAAATGGCTTCATATTGTTGATTTAAATGGTGCTTTTAAAGGTAGTCCAGCGAACCTAGAACAAATAAGAAAAATTAGAGAAAATTGTAATCTTAAAATTGAGCTTGGTGGTGGAATTAGAGATGAAGAGACTATCAAAATGTATTTAGAACTTGGCGTTGATAGACTTATTTTAGGTTCAATTGCGGTAAAAGATCCTCAGTTTGTAAAAGATATGGCTACACGTTATCCAATTGCTGTTGGAATTGATGCAAAAGATGGAATGGTTGCAGTTGAAGGTTGGGCAGAAGTATCAAATATGAAAGCAACTGAACTTGCAAAAGAGTTTGCAAATGCAGGTGTTCAAGCAATTATTTGTACTGATATTTCAAAAGATGGTATGCTTTGTGGTGTAAATGTAGAGTTTACTCAAAGTATTGCTCTTGCAAGTGGTGTTGATACAATTGCAAGTGGTGGAGTAAAAGATATTACTGATATTGTTAACTGTAAAAATAATGGAAATGTTGCAGGTGTGATTGTTGGTAAAGCTTTTTATGAAGGTACTATTGATTTAGAAGAAGCCTTTAAAGTTTTATAATATGTGTTTAGTAATAGCTTTAATATTTTTAGCTTTAGCATACACTTTTTATGGTGATTCAAATATGTTAGGCATTTATATTAATACAGCTATTGCTTTTTTATTTATTATTCTTATGATAAGAAATATAATAAAAACAAGGGCAAAAAAACTTGAAGAAAAAAATTGATAATTTATACTCAAAAATCTCAAATGAAGAAGATGCTAGAGTCTGTAAAGCAATAGATGAAAATGCTTGTAAAGTAGTTCCTGGAAACTTTTTTCTTACAATTATCAGTTATTTTTTTAATAAACTTTCAGATTCAATTGCTAATACAAAAGTTGTGTTACCTTGGATTATGCATGCACTTAATGTACCTGTTTTTTTGATTGGATTTTTAGTTCCAATTAGAGAATCAGGCGCACTATTACCCCAACTTTTAATAGCAGCCTATGTAAGAAAAATGCCTATAAGAAAATATATTTGGTCTTTAGGAGCATTTTTACAAGCAGTTAGTATGTTTGGTATTGGGATTGTTGCTTATACTATGCAAGGATTAAGTGCTGGATATGCAATAATTGCATTGATGGTACTATTTAGTTTAGCAAGGGGTCTTAGTTCTGTTGCATCTAAAGATGTAGTAGGTAAAACTATTCCAAAAACAAGAAGAGGTATGCTAAATGGATACTCTGCAAGTCTTGCTGGCCTTTTAGTTATATTTCTTGGAATATATTTTCTTATAAATGGTAAAAAACCTTTTAGTGCAGAAAACTTTGGTGTATTACTTACTATTGCTGGATTTTTTTGGATTATAGCAGCAGCTGTTTATGCTCAAATAAAGGAGTTTCCAGGAGAAACTGATGGTGGAGGAAATGCTGCTATTGTTGCATTTAAAAAACTTAGTATTTTAAAAACAGACAAACCTTTTAGATTGTTTGTAATAACAAGAGCAATGTTTTTATGCTCAGTTTTAAGTACACCATTCTATGTAGTAATCGCACAACAACACTCCAACTCAGATACTTATCTTTTAGGATTATTTATACTTTCTAGTGGATTGGCTAGCTTATTATCTGCTCCAATTTGGGGTAAATTTTCTGATATTTCAAGTAAAAAAGTTATGATTATTGGCTCTACTATTACAGTTATTTTAGGCTTTATTGTATTTTTTATAAGTGTATATGAAAAATCACTTCTTTCATCTATTTATTTTATGCCAACTTTATACTTTTTATTAAGTATTGGATATCAAGGAATAAGAATAGGAAGAAAGACATATTTAGTTGATTTAGCTGAAGGAAATAAAAGAACTGATTATGTTGCAGTAAGTAATACACTAATTGGAATTATCTTACTTTTTAGTGGATTTATAGGAGCACTAAATAATATTATTGGACTAAATGGAATTATCTTATTTTTATCAGTTATTGGACTTATTGGAGTTATATTAGCTTTAAATTTAAAAGAGATAGAAGAGTAGTTTTTTATTAAAAAACTTCATTAATTAAATTATCTTATATTTTTACCTTTATTATAATCATATTTGCCAATAGCTAAAAAAATACCTACTACTAAAATTATTCCCACAAAAATTTCTATATAGTCCATAATAAACCCTTTTTTTAATTTTCTATACAAGTTAAACTTTATTTTTATATAAATATTCTATTAATAAGATCCTAACAAAAGAAGATTAAAATCTTCTTTTAAAATCATTATACCCCATAAATAAACCAGTCATTCCAACATATACTATAAAAGATATAGCTAATAAACCAAAAATTAATTCTAAATAATCTTCAAAATGATACTTTTTTGGTTTTGCATTTTTATCATCTAAATATTGATTATAAAACATATTTAAATATCTGTAGTATTGTTCTTTTGTTCTAATATTATAATAAACACTTTTAAATCGATCTTTTACTATATGAGCCATTCTCCCAGCTTCACCTGTACATATCTCATCCCTTGATATTTTATTACTACCTGTGCTTATAATATCAAAAACTGAACTATTTCCACACCAACTAGGATATTTATCTGTTTCAGCATTCAAACTACTTAAAAATCCAACAACTATCATTGCTATAATTATTAATTTTTTCATATTATTTCCTTTTGTAGTTGTAATTTTAACTAAATATATCTTTAGCTTTTTCTTCATCATCTTTTATTATATTTTTATTTATAAAATCTACTCTTTGTTTATAATACTTTTTATATATTGCTTCAAGTGTTACTTTGTATCTATATTTATTAGTTATAAACTCTAAGTTCTTTATCTCTTTTGGATATAGATTAAAAAAACTTAAAAACTCTTGTTTAAAAAAGTTGCATATTTTATATGTAACCTCTGTCACTTCTTTTTTATTTAAATCTATATATTCCCCTACTTTGATAATATCATCAAGTTTAATATTACTTGTCTTATTTAATAGTTTTATACCTATATCTTTAGTACCTAAATCCTTATATATTTTAGTTGTAGAAATATCATAATAAGGTGCAATACTTTTTTTATTTGTATCTATATTATTTGAACTATTTATTAATGAAATATTTTTAGAGTGTAAATCTCCATGACCTATTATTATACTAAAGATAAAAAAACTATATAACTCTTTTATATCTTCATTTGATATATACTCTTTTGCTTTTTGCATAACTTTTTTTACTGTTGTATCATATTTTTTATTTGACATCATATTTAAAAGTGTTGCCAATTCTTCATGGTCAAAGCTTATATTTTTATATCTATCATATCTTTTTATGATGTAGTGATAATCTTTATTTCCTTTTATTATTGCATTGTAAGGAATACTAAAACCAAATTTTTTTGCAAAACTCATAAAAAGATGTTCATTGATTAATAAATAAGGAGCATATAGACTATCATTTTTAGTATTGTAATCAAGATAAGCATTATTATATGGCTTCATAAAATAATTTGTATTTTCAGCTTTTATAACTTCTTTTTTAACTTCATCTAATTTTATACTAAATTTGTATTGATATCCACTAAGTCCAATTACTTTACTACTTTTGGATAAGTCAATAGGATGTAATATATCTTCATCTACATTAAGTTTATACTCTTCTAATATATTAGGGAACTCGTAATCTCCCAATATTTCCTTTTTTACTTCACTATAATTATATATTGAGGTTTCATTTAAAATTAAAGTATTTAAATCTTCTTCTTTACAAAATTTAAAACTTCCATGTATTGATTCAAGGTAAAGTAATACTTCAATATTTGTACTAATATTATTCTTATTTTTTAATACACTTATATGTTGATTTTCAGGTAATAAATTTTCAAATATAGGAAATAATCCATCATATGAAATATTTATTTTTTCTTCTAGTCCAATAAGATATTGGCTCTTTTTTATTTCATCATTATATTTAAATATAATTTCATTAAATTTTTTCTCTTCAAGATATCCTAAAACTATATTTTGTTTAATTACATATATCTTCATTTATTTCCTAATTAAGTATATATACTTAATTATAATATTTGTTAATTAAATATGACTTAATAACTTAATTGACTTTTTTAAATAATCTGATATAATACTAAGTATATATACTTAGTATATTTTATATTAATTCATTAGGATTATTTTAATGCCGAAAAAAAGTATATTTTTTACAAATAAAGATGAAATATTAGAAGGTTTAAAAAAGAAGTACTATAACCAACATGAACTAATTAAATATCATCAAAAATGTAAAGACAACAAGCTTATTCCTAACTCTATGAATCTTAGTACTTTTTTATCAAATTTAAATAATTATGGTTTTTCTGCTAAGTCTATATATACAGATGATGTTATTAAAACTTTATACTCTTTTGAAGAAGATATTAATATTTATGACTTTACATATCATTTTTCAAATAAAGGTTTTTTCTCTATGACTACCGCTTTAAATATTATGAAACTAAGTGATAAAAGAGATAACTTTATATTCTACTCTACTGAACTTTCAAAGAAAAATCAATACAAAAATGATATTGAATTAAAACAAGATATTGTTGATAAAGTTTTTTCAAAACCATATAGAAAAACAAAAAAATATTTCAAATATGAAGATAAATATATAGTACAACTTTCACCAAAATATAGTAATAATTATGAAGTTATAGAATACAACGGATATAACATTTCCTCAATAAATAGAGTATTTGTAGAACTAATGGTAAATATTCAGTATTTTAAAGATGAAGATTATCTTATTGAAATAATCAAACCTCTAAAAGAAAAATTTGATATTAATAAAATCTATTCAATTATTGAAAAGTTTGATTATATATATCCTTATTTTCAATTAGCAGGATATTATCTTGAAAAAATAGGATTTACTAAAGATGAATTAATAATATTTAAAAATCGAGTTACTCCTATAAAATTCTACACTCAAAAGATGCTTGAAAACAAAAAGTTTAATAAATATTGGAATATTTATCACTATTAGTAAATATAGTAAACCTAGAATATAAAGATTAATTATATTCAAACTTTATTTTTATATAATACAAATCTTAAAAATAAAGTAAACACATAAGGAAAACTCCAAATGAAAAATTTATTGTTATTATTAACAACTATTGTTGTTGCAATTGCTTTTAGTGGTTGTGGAATGAAACAAAATGAATTAGGTTATTATGTTCCTAGCTCAAAAGAAGAATTAGTACAAGCAAAAAATCAAAAAATCTTTTTTAAAGATTATACTCCTATTGTTACAAAAAATTCTCTTTTAAAATTAAAAAATTTTATTGAGAATAGTAAATATTCTTATAACTTTAAATTTGAAGAAGAATTCAATTATACTCCTACAAAAGATACAGGTATATTAAATTACAATTATCCAACATCATTTTTCTATTCTGGGGAAAGATTTGACAATGATATATTAGAAGGTTCCATTAAAAAAATAAATAAACCATTTGATTTTAAATTAGTTTTAAAAGACAATGTTTTAGTATCTACTAAAAAATATTCTAATTATAACGATATTATTAAAGATATGAGAAAAATTGAACTATTATTACAAGATAAGTACAATAGTAATATACCAGATTTCATAAATACTTATGAAACATCTTTTAGAATGGTTCTTGATGATAATTATCTTAAACAGTATAAACTAGCATTTACTGTTCCAAGAAAAGTGTTTAGTTACGGTTCTATAATTAAAAAACAGTTAAAAGAGTATGGATATACATTAGTTGATAATGTTAAAGATGCTAACACATCTTTATTATATGAAAATTCTGTTACATTAAAAGGTACAGATCTTAAATATATTAAAAAGTTAAAAGTTTTAGCAAATATTAATTCATCATCAAATCTTACACAAATTGGTGATACTTCAATGAAATTAACAAATATTTCTGGTCACTCTTCATTACACTCTGCACAAGCAGGTTTAGCAATGATGGGAGTATCTTTATTATTTGACTTTCTTACAAGTGGATCTAAATTTCATAACTTTGGCCAAATTAAAATTATTAATAATAAGACTGGTTTAGTAAAAAAAATTACTTTAGATCATAAAACTTTGTATTCATCATATATATATAATACAGATATGGATTCTATTAAAGAAGATATAATTAAACAATTAAAAACAGATGAATATAAACATTTTAGGAATCAGGTTGCTTATAGATTTGAAAGAATTAAAATTTAACTATATGTAGTTATTAAATCAACCCTATATGGGTTGATTTTTTACTCTTCTATCATTGTATAGTGAAGCTCTAAACCTTTACTTGTAGTCACAAATCCATTTATATTTATTTTACCTTCATGTACTAATTTATGATGATTTTTACATAATGGAACTAAATTATATTTGTGATTTGCATTCATATGACCAATAAAGCCTTCTTCATCAGCTTTTGCTTGCTCTTTTATATGATGAATATCATCACAAGGTTTACCACAAATAATACAAGTACTTGCAAATACATCTTTATTATATTTCGAAGTTTTTCGTTGAGTTAATCTCTCTATTTTATCATAATCATCTGTTATTCTTTTTCTTATATCATTTGCAACACTTAAAAATTCTCTATCCATATGTAAAGATTTTGCATACTCTAAACCATACATAGAAGAGCCACTTCCATAAGCTAGTTTTCTATCAAAGATTAGTTTATCTTCTTTATCTTCATACATCACAGATAAGTGCAATGAGATAATATTTCTTAGTTGTTCAATCTCTTTTATTTCAGGTAATTGATGTAAATGTGTAGCAAATACAAATATCGCTTCAAGTTTTGCTAGTTTTAAAATAGCACTTGCAACAATACTTAATCCACTCATTGTTTCTGTACTATGTGATATTTCATCACCTAAAATCAATGATTTTTTTGTTGCTCTATTGAAAATATTTTTTAACTCAAGCATCTCAACAGCAAATGAAGATAAACCTTTTGCAATATTATCAGCACCGCTAATTCTTGTATAAACTGCATCAAATATAGAGAATCTCATAGATTTACACGGTACATAAAATCCAGCTTGAGCTAAGATAACTGCAATACCAATTGATTTCATCAAAGATGATTTTCCAGAAGAGTTAATACCATAAAGTAAAACTCCATTCATTTTATTGTCTGTTATATTTAATGGATTTGAGTTTTTAACTATTACATTATCTTTATACTCTTTTGAAACATAATTTAATTGCCCCATAATCACATCATTAGGAACATAAACACCCTGCTCTTCATTTGATTCAATAATAGGATGTCTTAAATCAATTAGTTCTAAAAAGTTTTCATTTTCTTGAGTTTTTACAATTTTAGGACAAGAGTAGTTATATTTTTTTGCTGTTTTTATATTTGAAACTGTTAAGTCAACCTCAGCAATAAACTGTACTAATTCTTCTAATAATTGTGCAAATTTTTTCTCAAATTCAACTAATTTTTCTTTAAATACTAATTTATTTAATTCAACTATTTTTCTTAGATTATGTACATATTTATCTGAAATAGTCTCTGTTAGGCTACAAGATATTTTTACATTTGTAGTTTGTACTTTTATTTTAAAATCTTTAAATAAAAGTAAATCATCATCAATAATTAGGTGTGAATTTAATAATTCATCTTTTACTAGATTAAATCTATTTTTTGTCAAAGATAGATAAAATCCCTCTTTATCAAGTCTATTTATACTAACTTGATTTTTATCATCACTTTTTAAATAAGATAAAATATGCTCTTTTAATAAATCAAGTTTTGAGTAAAGTTCCAAGTTTTGATTTGTATATTCATCTATTTGAACATTTATTCCTTCACAAACCATATTTGAATCAACATCTTTTAACATAAATTTACCAGATACATTCAAATCAAAAGTAGAATCAATAGAATCAATAAAAAGTTGTAATTCAGAAGAGCTACAAGGAGGAGTGAAAAACTTATAGTTTTCCATAAATTTAACAACCTCTTTTATACTAAGCAATGAATCATACAAATAGTTTAACTCAAAAGGGTGTAATCTATTTAATTTTATTCTTCTTGTTAATCTTTCAATATCATAAATATTTGCTAACTCATTTTCAATTGGAGTATGATAATCATAAAGTTTTTCAGATAAATTAAATCTTCTTAATATCTCTTTTTTATCTTTTACAGGATGAGTAAGTCTCTCTTTTAAAAGTCTTTTCCCCATAGCTGTTGAAGTATTATTTATAAGTTTTATCAAACTTGGGTTATGAGAAGTTTCTATTATATTTAACTGTTCAAGTGCATTATTTCCTAAATATATATATTTTGAAATATCTAATTTTATTGGTAATGATAATTTTTGAACAATATTTGAATCATGCCCAATTACAAAATCAATTAATATTGCAAGTGCTTCTGTACTTAAAGGTACTCTTTCCATATCAAGATGTTCTATTGATGTTAAAAGAGATTCAATATTAAATACATTTTTAAAAAGCTCATTTTGATAAGTTATTTTAGGTCGAAAAGAGCCTATATGAAATGTCTTCAAACTAAGTTCTAAATAATCAAGTACTTCTTTTTGGTTTATATTTTTATCTGCAAAAGTAACTACTATTTCATTAGTTTTGTGCATATTCATATAATTAAATATCTCATCAAGAGCATAAAATTTATCTTCACTTGTACCATGAACTTCATTGTAGTAACATTTTCCAGTTGTTACATCAATTGCACTATATCCAACTAAATAGATACCTTTTACTTGGTCAACAACTAAAGAAGTTATATTATTTTCATCTTGGTCAACAACAAAATCAAAGTTTGTTCCTGGACTTATAACTGTATCTAAATATCTTGATACTTTTGGAGGAAGACCTTTTTGTCTTATTACTACGACTGTATATTTTTGTTCATTTATTATTCTTGCTAAATGCTTATCAAAAGATATTGCAGGAACACCTGCCATAATTGGATTTTCTTGTGAGTTCTCTAAAATAGATTTATTTTTTCTTGTTAATTGAATATTTAATAGTTCAGCAATCTCTTTTGCTTTTCCTATTTGTTCTTTCTCATTATTTACTTCATAAACTTCAAAAAATGTTCCTATTTCCATAAGAATGATAGTATTTTTACCATACTTTTTTTCAAACATTTTTTGAAGTTTGAAATATGTTTTTGTTAATAAAGTCTTTTTTTCATTTAATAATTCTTGAACTTCTTCTCTCAATTTATCTTCTCACTCCAGTCCAATCTCTAATCATTTTAATTTGCTCTTTTGTTAAAATAGCATCTTTATGAATCCAAGTATAACTACTAAGTGGCATAGATGCATATACTTTTTTATAAATAGATCTTAACTCTTTTTGTTTTTTCTCTTGTGAATAAGTTTCCCATTTACTAAAATTAACTGCTGCTCTTCCATCAACTACATGTTCTGTAATAGTCCATGAAAAAGGTGCAATTTGAGAATACCAAGGCCAAACTGTATTATCAGAATGACAATCATAACATGATGTTTTTAATACTTTCATCACTTTTGGTTCTGCTTTTAGTTGCAATTCATCAATTACTTTTGCATTTTGTTGTGTTGGTCTAATAAACTGTATTGCTATAAATAATCCAACAATGATTAATAATGTTCTTTTCATTTTTATTCCATATAAAATAATTCGTAAACTCTTTTTATCTCTTTGATAAACATAGGAACACTTATATTTCGCCCTTGTCTATTGAACTCTTTTTTATCAAAGAAAACTAATATACTAGGTATAGAAAATATCGTAAAATGACTTGCTATTTGTTTATATAAGTCTGCTCTAACTTCAAATAACTCTATTTTGGGAAAGTTATTTTTTATCTCATTTTCTATTTTAGGTTTTAAGACTTTACAAACAGAACAATTAGTTGAACTAAAATAAATTAATACAGGAGTTCCTGTATTAATTTTAGATATTAAAGTATCAAGTTCTTTCACTTCTTGCATTTAACTCTTTTTCCAATCTTTCATTAAAACTATTTTCATCAAATTTTTCTGTTTTATTTTTAGAATCACTCTCTTTATGGTCTTTTCTATATGTATAAATATCATGTCTTGTTAAACTTATACCTTTCATATGTGTCAATGGAAAAGCAAATGCCACACCTTTTCCAACTGTTGTAATATGTAATGAGTGTATAATTGATTTTATAACTTGATTTACCATTCCAGATGGAAGTAAAAATAATAATAAAACATCATCAGCTTCTTTTGTAGTTCTATAAAAATTAGTCATTTCACTAATTCCTATTCCCTCAGCTTTTAACACTGTAACTCCAGTAGCACCTGCTTTACTTGCTGCTTCTATTGCATCTAGTTTTTTATCTAAAGGCACAATAATAACAACAGCACTGAAATCCATAGATAAAGAGTGTCTTCTATCACTTCCATCAATATTTACAGTTGCTAAATCCATATTTTCAGCATCAACTAATGCATCTTTTAGAATATTTGCAGCTTCAATTTCAGTATCTGATTTAACACCAAGTTTTTCAATTATAATACCATAAAGCATTACTGTAATCATTGGGAAAAGCGATGCAAAAGCAATAAGTCCAAATCCATCAATTAAAGGACTTCTTCCTTCAATATTTGTAGCAAGACCTATACCAAGTGCAGCAACAAGAGGAACAGTTACAGTTGAAGTAGTAACTCCACCACTATCATATGCAATCGGAATTATATATTTTGGTGCAACAAAAGTTAAAATTATTACAACTATATATCCAACTATAATATAATAGTGAATATGTCCACCATCAACAATTCTAAATGCCCCAAGAGCAATACCAATAGCAACACCAAGAGCAACAAATAATCTTAAAGCAAAATCATTTATCTTACCATCACTAATCTCTTTTGCTTTTTTAGCAATAGCCATAAGTGCTGGTTCTGCCATAGTTGTAGAAAATCCAATTGCAAAAGCAAAAGCATAAACAACAAAAATAGACTCTCTTTTTGTTAGTTGATAAGCCATTGTCTCTCCAAGAGAGAATAGACCCATTTCAAGACCTAATATAAAAGCATATAACCCAATAATAACTAATACAAAACCTAAAAATACAGTTTTTATATTATGGATACTCTTTTTTAATACAAGATATTGGAAAAATAGAATAATTGCTAAAATAGGAATTACATCTTTTGTAACAGAAACTAATCCAGTAATTACTTTCATTACGGTAATTTGAGCTACATTTGAAACAGTTGCATCAACTGTAATTGTTGCTACATCTTTTGCATCAACTAAGTTATAAACTGCAATTCCATAGATTTGTACAAAAATCATTGGAGTTAAAGAAGCAAAAGCAATAAGTCCAAATCCATCAATCACTGGATTTCTATCTTTTATAGAAGTTGCTAGACCAATACCCAGTGCAGCAACAAGTGGAACAGTAACTGTTGAAGTAGTAACTCCACCTAAATCATACGCAAGACCGATAATCTCTTTTGGAGCAAAAAAAGTAACTCCCACAACTAAAAGATATCCAACTATAATATAGTAATGAATTGGATGACCTTTTATAATTCTATATACACCTAATAATATTGCAAATCCAACCGAACCTGCAACAACTAATCTTAGTATAGTTGAATCAATTCTTCCACTTGAAATTGCAGCCGCTTTATCTGCAATTACTGCAAGTGCTGGTTCTGCAATAGTTGTACCAAAACCTATTAAAAATCCAAAGAATAGTATCCATACAACTTTTCCACTTTTTGCAAAGTCTCTTGCTAAGCCCTCTCCAACTGGAAAAATTCCAATCTCTAACCCTTGTAAAAAAATAGCAAGACCAACTCCAACAATAGTTAATCCAAGTGCAGTTGAAACCCAATTATCTGGAACTGACTGAATAATTGCAAGTTGAAAAAATAGAATTACTACAATAATTGGTAGTAAATCTCTAAATGAATCTTTTAATAAACGTAAAAAGAAATTAAACTGTGCCATTAACTGTTCCTTCTACGTATTGCCTAAACCTTTGTAAATCGTTATTCTTCCCTACGATAACCAATATGTCTCCTTCATCAATTTTGTGATTTATTCCTTTTGTTTTAAAAATAAATTTGTCGCCTAACTCCTTATCCATTATACCAAGAAGAAGGATGTTATATTGCTTATGAACTTTAATATTTTTTAAATATTTTTGATTAAATATAGAATTTTTGTTTATATAAATTTGTGAGATATTTAAATCTGATTTTGTAAATAATATATCATCTAAAACTTTCGTCATAAGTGGTTTTGTAAGATTTCTATATATTTTAAGAGCACCTAAATCATTTGGATTTAGAACTTTTGTAGCTCCTGCAACTAATAGTTTTTTTGATTCTGCTTTTGTTCTTGAAACTGCTATAATTTTTAGCTTACTATTTAAATTTCTAACTGATAAAGTTACAAAAAGATTGTTTTTATCACTTTTGCTTACACAAAAAATTGAATCAATTTCATTTTCAATTCCTAAAGAGATTAACTCATCATCATTTAAAAGAGTATAATTATATATTTCAAACTCATCTTTTTTAGCTTTTAAAAGATTCTCTTCATCAAAATCAACGACTAATACTTCATAATTTTTATCTTTTAATGTTGCTGCAATTTTTGAACCCAATGAAGTATATCCATAAACTATAACTCTATTTTTCATCTTCTATAGCCTTTAGGAATTTCGTACTAAAAAAGTTTGTTTTTAACTCTTTGATTGAACTTTTATAGCCAATGACTATCAAAATGTCATTTTCTTTTATAGTATATTTTATATTTATAGGATTAAATACAAATTTGTGATTGTGTTTTGTATCAATAACACCAATTAATACAATATTATAATCATCAAAATCAATTTTGTTTATATCCAATCCTATTATTTGCATACCTTCAACAATTTCTATTTCATCAACTTCAGCTGAAATATCTTCATTTAATAAAATACCATAAAGAGCATCAAAAGCCACAGGTTGACCTATATATTCACTTGCAACTAAAGCACTTACTTGATTTGGATTAATTAAAAAATTTGCACCTGCAAGTTTTAATTTACTTTCAACTTCAATATTATTTACCAAAGTTATTATTTTTATATTAGAATCAAGTGTTCTTGCTCCTAAAACTGTAGATAAATTTATAGCATCATCTTCAAATAAGCATATTATTGTATCTGCACTTTTTCCAACACCAACTCTTTCTAAAAAATCCATATCAGTACAATCACCACAAACTGCTAAATAATTTTGCTCTTTTGCTAATGCAATTTTTTCTGGATTTTCATCAATCACTAAAATCTTTTTTTTAGTTTTACATAACTCTTCAATCAAACTTCTTGAAATAGTTCTATATCCACATACAATGATAAACTCTTTTAGTTTCTCAACTTCACTTTCTATTCTATTTTGTTTTATATGTTCCATTCTTTCAGCTAATGCTGTTGTCAAAATAGAAGTACTAAAAGCAATTACTAAAAATCCATTTATTACTAATATTAAAGTTACAAATTTTCCTTCTGGTGTAATTGGAACAATATCTCCATATCCAACAGTAGAAATAGTAATCAAAGACCAATAAACAGCATCAAAAAAGTTATTTACATTTGGATTTTGTCCAACTGGCCCTTCATAAATAAACATAATTGTAGAACCAAAAAATATAACAACACCACTTAAAATAGCCAAGGTATAAAGTTCAAATTTTCTTTCTTTAAAAATTCGTAAAAACTCTTTTAGTGAATTTGTGTATCTTAATATTTTAAATAATCTAAACAATAAAAATATTCTAAGAACTCTTAATGGTCTATATGCTGGTAATATTGCT
The DNA here is from genome assembly GCF_004116725.1 of Arcobacter sp. CECT 8986. Classification (NCBI taxonomy): domain Bacteria; kingdom Pseudomonadati; phylum Campylobacterota; class Epsilonproteobacteria; order Campylobacterales; family Arcobacteraceae; genus Arcobacter; species Arcobacter sp. CECT 8986. The sequence goes on from NZ_PDKG01000004.1 coordinate 44,225, forward strand.
AATAAATCTATAATAGACATAGGAGATAGTATAAATTTAAGTTTCTCTTTAAAAGCTGTTTTTATCGAGTTTCCTAACTTATAATTTGTAGCTAAAAATAAAGACTCTTCATAATCTTGAATAACTATTTTTCTAGTATCATTATATACCCAAAGTCTTCCTAACCACTCAATAATAAAGACAATAATTGCTGCATATTCATAATTATCAAATAGGTCTAAGTGAGAATGATTTACTTCATAGATAAGTATTCCTATTGTACTTATTACTAAAAATATCATAAAAAAATCAAAATATTTTTTATATCTATATTTACTATTTTCTAATATATTTCTTGTAAAAGTTTTAAAACCTGTATAAATGGAAGAATTATCTAAAAAGTAAAAAAATTTAACTATGCTATTTTTCATATGTTTTTCACTGCAAGAGATAAACTCTCTTGCATATTATTAAATTTGATGGTCATGCTTTGCAGCCAATCTTTCTTTTTGAGAAAGATAAGAGTTTAAAGCACCAATATAAGCTTTTGCTGTTGCTACCATTGTATCAACACTTAATCCATGTCCAACAAAAGAAGGTGAAGTTTCATCAAAAACAACTCTTGTAGTAACTTTTGCTAGCGCATCTTTTCCTTCTGTTACAGAAGTTACATTATAACTTTGTAACTCTCCACTATATCCTGTTAATCTATCGATTGTTTTAAAGATTGCATCCATTGTTCCATTACCAATATTTGCATCTGTTAATAATTCATCATTAAATTTAATTGATACAGCTGCTGTTGGCACACCATTTGAACAATCACTAATTTGTAAAGCATCTAATTCATAGATTTTATCTTGATTTAAAGACTCATCAGTAATTAACATTCTTACATCATCATCTGTAACATCTTTTTTCTTATCTGCTAATACTTTGAATTTTTCAAATGCTGAATTTAACTCTTCATCACTTACTTTATCAAAACCTAATTGAGTGATTTTATCTCTAAATGCGGCTCTACCACTATGTTTTCCTAAAATTAATGTAGAATCTTTAATAACTCCAACATCTTCAGGTTTCATAATTTCATAAGTCTCTTGATGTTTCAATACACCATCTTGGTGAATTCCACTTTCATGAGAGAATGCATTTTTACCAACAATTGCTTTGTTTTGTTGTGGCTCAACACCTGTAATAGTTGCAACTAATCTTGAAGTGGCATAAAGTTCTTTTGTGTTTATATTTGTATATAAATCACCAAAAGCATCTTTTCTTGTTTTAATAGCCATTACAGCCTCTTCTAAAGCAGAGTTTCCTGCTCTTTCACCTAATCCATTAATTGTAACTTCAATTTGTCTAGCACCACTTGCAACTGCTGCTAAAGTATTTGCTGTTGCTAATCCTAAGTCATTGTGATTATGTACTGAAATAATTGCTCTATCTCCTGCAAAATCACTTAACTCTTTAATCATTGCAGATAATTCTGTTGGTAATCTATATCCCACTGTATCTGGTAAATTAATAGTAGTTGCACCTGCACCAATTACAGCATCCATTACCTCTTTCATAAAAGGAATTTCACTTCTTCCTGCATCTTCTAAAGAAAACTCTACATCATCAACAAAAGTTTTTGCATATTCAACTGCTCTAATTGCTCTTTTGATTACTTCTTCTTCACTCATTTTTAATTTATATTTCATATGAATTGGTGAAGTTGCAATAAATGTATGAATTCTTTTTAATCTTGCATTTTGTACTGCTAATCCAGCTTGTTTAATGTCATTTTCTACTGCTCTACTTAATGAACAGATTGATGATTTCTCAACTTCTTGTGCAATTCTACTTACTGCATCAAAATCTCCAGGGCTTGCTGCAGCAAATCCTGCTTCAATAACATCAACACCTAATTTTTCTAACTGTCTAGCAACTTTAATCTTCTCTTCTGTGTTCATTGAACAACCAGGACTTTGTTCTCCATCTCTTAACGTAGTATCAAATACGTATATTCTATTTTTATCCATGATTTTACCTCTTAAAAAGTATATTATTATATCTATTTTTCAATAAAGAAAAAAAACTAATTATTTATTTTGTGATTTATTTTGTATATATTATATATATTAGAGTGATTTAGAAAGTAGAAGAAGAGTATTAACACTTTTTATAAAATGATTATTGTAGAAATCGAATATTTTCATTTTCCTCTCCTTAGAATTGCCAAATTATATTTTAAAAATACCAAATTGTCAAGGTTTATCTAGTTGTTTTTTTCAATTTTATGATAAAACAAACACCATTTGGTATATCTTCTATATTTATTTCACCATTCATATTGTTTTCAATTATTGTTTTTGTCATATAAAGACCTATTCCCATACCTTTACCCTCTTCTTTTGTTGTAAAATATGGTTCAAATATTTTGTCTTTTATCTCATCTTTTATTCCACCTGCATTATCTTCTATTTCAATAATAACATCATTTTGTGATAAGAAACTATGAACTTTTATTTTACCTTCACTTATATTATTTTCAAGTATTGCATCTTTTGCATTTGAAATAATATTTAATATAGTTTGTGAAAATTCATTTTCAAACCCATATACTTCTAAATTATTATCAAAAGAAGTTTCTAGCTGAATTTTATTTTTTTCTAGTGTTGCTTCCATTAAATAGATAGCTTTTTTTATTGTTTCATCTACTTTAAAAACCTCTTTTTGTTTATCTGGTTTAAAAAAGTTTCTAAAATCATCAATTGTGTTTGACATATTTTTTGTAAGCATATTTGCTTTATCTATACTTTTAGATAAATTCTCTTTATTTAACTCACCCATACTATATGAAAATTCAATATTTTGAATAACCAAGCCTAGAGCATTTAAAGGTTGCCTCCATTGGTGAGCAATATTTCCTATCATCTCTCCCATTGATGCTAATTTACTTTGTTGAATTAGTATTTGTTCTTGTTTTCTTTGTTTATTTATCTCTTCTTTTACTCTCTTTTTCAAAGTATTATTCAACTTTTTTAGTTGAGCATTTATAATTTTTTCTTCTCTAACTCGTCTAAAAATATAAAAAATTGAAATAACTCCAAAAACCATAAGTAATAATAAAAATTCATCTAACTCATACTTTTCATGTGTTTTTAAAAAAAACATCAATTTTTCAAAAGCATCATAATGTCCAAGGACTAACCAAATTAAAATTGAAAGAACAATCAAAACAATTAAATCATTTATACTTTTTAAATTATTAAACATATTAAATCCTTAATCCTGTTTTGGTAACTCTATAACAAACGAGATACCAGAAGGGATATCTTGAATAAAGATTCTACCTTGCATATTGTTCTCAACAATAGTTTTTGTCATATATAATCCAATACCTGTTCCTTTCCCTTCCTCTTTTGTTGTGAAGTATGGTTCAAATATCTTTTCTTTTATACTCTCTTCTATCCCTCCTGCATTATCTTCTATCTCTATTATTACATTATCTACTGTTTGATGTGCTTTTATTCTTATCTTCCCATCTTTTATATCTTTCTCTACTATTGCATCTTTTGCATTTGATAATATATTTAGTATTCCTTGTGAAAACTCATTTTCAAATCCATATACTTTGATATTTTCTTCTATATCTTCTTCTAATTGTATTTGATGATTATGTAATGTTGATTCCATTAGATATATTGCTTTTTTTATTGTTTTTGCTACATCAAATAACTCTTTTTCTTTATTTGGTTTAAAAAAGTTTCTAAAGTCATCTATTGTTTTTGACATATTAGTTGTCAGCATATTTGCTTTATCTACACTTCTTTGTAGAAACTCTTCATTTAAATCTCCCATTTTGTATGCAAATTGGATATTTTGCATTACTAATCCTAGGGCATTTAATGGTTGTCTCCATTGATGTGCTATATTTCCTATCATCTCTCCCATTGCTGCTAATTTACTCTGTTGGATTAGCATTTGCTCTTGTTTTCTTTGTTTATCTATTTCTTGAGCTACTCTTTTTTCTAATGTTTTATTTAACTCTTTTTCTTTTTTAATATGAAGCTGAAGTTTTTCAGCCATACTATTAAAAGATTTTTCTAGTCTTCCTATCTCATCTTCAGAAGTTCTTACTATTCTATAATCTAGTTCATTTTCTGAAAATTTCTTTGTTCCTATTAATAATCTTTCAATTTTAGAAGTAATATATTTTGATATCCAAAGTGCAATAACAATAACTATTACAATCATAATAAATGTAATAATTGTCAATTCATTTACTAAAGTATTTATAAAATCTTTTATCTCAGAATCATTTTCATCAACAATCTCTTTCATATTATGAGCTTGTTCTTTCAAGATTTTTCGTACATCATTTTTTGTTTCATTTGCAGCTGCGTGAAATTCATCAACATTTGCACCAATAGTAACAAAACCAAAACCTCTTTTGCTATTTTTATATTTGCCTGTATAATAAGGAATTGTAGCAGCTGTTGTTAGCTTCCACACTTTACTCCAATATATGATAAAAGAACCATATCCACCATTTTGTGTAACTTCCATCCAACCTTTACATTGTGGAGCAAAATTTAAATATCTACAATCTAATCCTAAGCTTCCATCATCTTTTATTTGCTTAAGATTTGGTTGCTTTTTTAAACTTTGGTTTTCATATTTAGGATACTCTTTTAAAAAATCATTTATCTGTTTATTTGAGTTATAATATTTATTTGCTATATCTTTACTAAGCCAAGGCATTTGAGGTTTTCCAGTTTTGGGGTCATATCCATAAATAAAATAATCTCTTGGATGTGAAATATTTTTACCTTCATAATTCCACATAAAAGCATAGTTTCCTTTGCTAGCATCTGAAATATCTTGTTCTAAACTTTTTCCAGAAGGATTTACAGTATCTGTAAACTGCATAATATGCTCATGGTCCAAAGCTAAACTCAAATATCCAACTTTTTTATTATTTTTAAAAACAGGAGTAATAAATCTTATAATTCCTTCAAATTTTTTGCCCAAAGGATTTTCTTTTCCTGCATATGCATATTTTTCTGGTTCAAACTTTATATTTGCAGCTTTTGCTTTCTCTTTTGTAAATGTTCCAATTATTTTACTATTTACACTTTGTCCTATTACATCACTTACATAAATTTCATCTTTTTTTAAATCTTTTATTTTTGAAAAGTAGTTTTCAGAATGAATATATGTATTTTGTTTTTTTGAGATATCTAATAGTTTTGAGTTAATTTGACTTTTTTTATAAATCTCTTTTCCATTCAAATCAAAAAAGCTAACCTCTTTATAAATAGGTATTTTTATTTTATTTAAATTTTTTGGGTCAATGTAATTAAACTCTCTTTGATTATCAATTAATGTAGATTTTCTAATAGGTTTATTGTTATTTACTTTTTTATCTAATTTATAGGTTTTAGATTCATCATCATAATGATACTTTCCATGAACAATAATATCTCTTTTTTTACTATTATAAAATTCATTTATTAAGTTCTGATTCAAATCAAGTTTTGATAAAAATATAATATCTTCATCTCTTTGATATAAAAAATTAGCTACATTATTTGCAATTTCATGACTCAAAAGTTCTAAAGATTCTTGTGATTTTTTATCTAGTATTTTTATACTATCACTTATTGATTCATTTGCAGTATTTAAAATAATCTCTTTACTTTGATTAAAAAGGTATTTCGTACTATCTTTTAAATACTCATCAAGTTTCATCACACCTTGATAAGCAATATAAGATACTAAAAGAAGAGGAATTACTTTTATTACTATGAATATTAAGATTAATTTTACACGAATACTTAATCTTTTCATTCTATTTTCCATCAGTTATTTCTAAAATATCTTTTAATTTTTGCATTAATTCATTATTTGAAATATTGTTATTTAAATCATCAATTAATTTACTTGTAATTTGACTTATTTTTTCAAGCTTATCTTCATTTTTATCTACAAAAAGAAGTACACTTTTATCCATACTTTCAAAATATTTGTAAGTCACATAGAACTCTTGATAAATAAAAATATCACTACTATTCTTTTTCACTTTTAAAAGATGCTTTTTATTTTGATTATGAACTAAATAATCAAACCAACCCTTTCCTAGTTTTAATTCATCTATTTGCATTAAAGATTCATTCTGTATTAATTCATTATTAAATGCTTCTAAATTGGCATAACCTAAAAAAGAAAGGAACTGTTTACTTACATACTCTATATTTGATGAGTTCATAATAAACATAAAAGTAGAGTTATTATCTAATATAAATTGAATATAATCTTCATATATACTCTGTTCGCAGTGTAGATTTTTTATATATAAACTCTTTTTGATTATGGCTAATATCTCATTTAGATTTACAGGTTTTAATAAATACTTATCAATACCTAACTCAATTGCACGAACTAAATATGAAGTTTCTGTAAATGCAGTAGTTAGAACAATTGGCATACTAGGAGATATTTCAATTATCTTTTCTGCCATTTCAAGACCATTCATACAAGGCATTTGAATATCAGTTATTACGATATCAATTGAGTGTTTTTTAAATAGTTCTAACCCTTCTTGTCCATTTTTAGCAACAATAACCTCTTTTACATATTTACTTAAAAAATATGTAATCTCTTCAGATGTCATTGCATCATCTTCTACATATAAAACTGTTATTTCATTAAATTTTTCATTTGTAATATCTAGCATTTTTAATCTTTAAACTTTTCTCTAATTTCTAAAAACTCATCAATATTTTCAAAGAAAATATCAACTAAATTAGGATCAAAATGCTTACCTCTTTCTTTATGAAATAAGTCTAAAATATTCTCAATAGGCCAAGACTTTTTATAACTTCTATCACTTCCCAATGCATCAAATACATCAGCAATAGCAGTTATTCTTCCAAAAATAGGAATGTCAGAACCTTTTAAACCTTGTGGATATCCCGAACCATCCCATTTTTCATGGTGAGAATGAGAAATTTCTGCTGCTGCTTTCAAAATTGGTCTTGAAGAGTTTTTTAATATATCATAACCAATTTTTGCATGTGTTTGCATAATCTCCCACTCTTTTTCATCAAGCTTACCTGGTTTATGTAATATTGCATCTGGAATTGATATTTTTCCAATATCATGCATTGGAGAAGCTGTAAAAACTGTATTTATATCTTCATCACTTAGTTCTAATTTTGTAGCTAAAAGTTTTGAATACTCGGCAACTCTTTTTACGTGTTGACCTGTCTCTTCACTTCTACTTTCAGAAATTTCACCAAGTTTATAAATAATTTCTCTTTGAGTATCTTCTAACTCTTTATGTAGTTCTACAATCTCAGTAATATCATGTCTAATACCCATATACTCAAAAATATTTCCATCTAAATCTTTAAGTGGATATGTATAAACATCACAGTATAAAAGCTTTTTATCTTTTGTCTCATTTACAATGATACCTTTTCTTCCATTTTCAGAAAAAATATCTTCTACTGTCTTTTCATACTCTTCTTGAGTTAAATTAGGCTGCTTTAAAAAAGAATAATCTTGTCCAATTAACTCTTCTCTTGAAAAACCAGTTGCTTCAATAAAAGCATCATTAACATGCTCAATTTTTCTATCTATACTTATTCTAATAATTATATTGTTTTTATTAATTGCATCTTTATATTGATTTAATACATTTATTGAGTCTTTTAAATCAAGTGATGTTTTTTCAGTTTGAGTTTTAAAATACTCTTTTGTTTCTCGTAAATATGTAATATCATTTGATAAAGAGATATACTCTAAAATATTTCCATTTAAATCTAAAATTGGTTTTACAATAGTATCTAAGTAGTAAGTATAACCATCTTTTGAATAGTTTTTAAATTCACCTTGCCACAACTTTTTTTCATCTTTTATTACATGCCATATTTCTGAATAATATGTAGTATCAACATCTGGATGTCTTACTAAGCTATGTGGTTTTCCAATTATTTCTTCTCTTGAATAACCAGAGATTTTTAAAAATGGTTCATTTACATAAGTTATTATTCCATTTGGGTTAGTTTTTGAAATGATAGAACGTTCATCAACTATATCTTTATACTGAGAAAGAGTATTGAACATTTCTTTATTTTCTCTTTCTAAAATTACATTTTTAGAAACAGAAAAAAGATTTTCTATAAGAATTTTTAAATTAATTGGTTTTGTAATATAGTTTGAAATACCAAGATTAATAGCTTCAAATAAATATTTAGTATCATTAAATGCCGTTGTAATAATGATAGGTGTTTGTGGTGATATTTTTTTTACTTCATTTGCTAATTCTAATCCTGTCATTACTGGCATTTGAACATCTGTGATAATAATATCTATTTCATTTTCGTTAAATACTTCTAATGCTTGTTTACCATTTTTTGCCGTATATAAATTTCTTACTTTTGATTGTAAAAAATAGCTCACTTCTTCCATTGCACTTAAATCATCTTCAACATATAAAAGATTAATCTGCTTTAAATAACTTAGTATTTCATCAATATTATTCATTCTGTTCTCCATATAATAGTGTCACTATTATATAAAAATAAATTTTATTTTTATATTATTATATTGATTATATCATAAGAAAGCAACAAAAAAGTATTTTATTTATGCTATTTTTGTCCCAACTTCTATTTTTTGACCAATTTGTAAAGATAGTTCAATTTCTTTGTTGATAAATAAAATAACTTCACCTTGAGTAAATACTCCAATTTTAGTAAATATATTTACATTTTCATCTATAAAATTTAAAGCTAAATTATTTGTAGCAGTAGAACTTAACAATTCTACTTTTATATCTTTTTGTTCAAAAATAAGTTTTTCATTAAGTTTTTTTGATTTTTTTTCATTTAGAGGTAGATTTATTCCTCTTTTTAAATATGTAAGTTTTAATTCTCCTGTTTGAGGAGCAAGTAAAATAGAGTTATCAAATAATGATGTATTTATATATATAATTTTATATTTTTCATCAAAATCAATTGCATGAACTACTCCACTAATTGGAGAAATAATTTTTGCATCTTGATTAATATCTATTTTTTGATTTCTAAATATATAAAGGGATAAAAAGAAGATAAGCAAAAAAAGTGCAGATAAGAATTCTAAGTGTAAAAGATGCAAAATAATTGCAACAACAAAAAGTGATAAAATCACTCTTTGTCCCTCTTTTAGAATATACTTATCTACAAAACACATCTAATTAGTCTTTCTTAGAATCTTCTTCATTTATATTTTCTGAAGAGTTTTCATCAGAAGATAAAGGTTCATCTTCTTTTGGTTCTTCAGTAGTAGTCTTATCTTTTTTTTCTATTGGATCAGAGTGTAAGTCTTCTTCTTCAAAAACTTCTCCGCCATTTTCAATGATAATTTCTCTTACTCTTTGACCAGAAATAACTTCAATATCAAGTAATTCAGCAGTCATTTGCTCAATAGCTTCGCTGTTATCTCTTAACTCTTGTTTAACTATTTCATATCTTTCATTTAAAACATTTTTAACATAATCATCAAGGTTTTTAGCCATATCATCAGAGAAATCTTTTTGTGTTTGCCCACCTAAGAATTGGTTTTGTCTTTTTTCTAAAACCATAAGTCCAGCAATATCACTCATACCATAAACAGAAGCCATTGATTTAATAATATCAGTAGCTCTTTCTAAGTCATTTCCTGCACCTGTACTTATCTCTCCAATAAATACCTCTTCAGCAGCTCTACCACCAAGAAGTGTATCTACTTCTGCAATAAGTTCATGTTTTTGCATTAAATATTTATTCTCTTCTGGAGTATTTAAAGTATATCCTAATGCTGCAAGACCTCTTGGAACAATAGATACTTTATTTACTTTATTTGCACCTTTTGTAACTTCTGCAATAAGTGCATGACCTGATTCATGATAAGCAACAATTCTTCTCTCTTTTGGAGAGATTCTTCTTGATTTCTTTTCAAGTCCAGCAATTTGTCTTTCAACTGCTTCTTTGAAATCATCATAAGTTACTTCATCTTTGTTTGCTCTACCTGCAAGTAATGCTGCTTCATTAATAATATTTGCTAAATCTGCACCAGCAAGTCCTGCTGTCATTTTTGCAACTTCTTCTAAATCAACATCATTTCCAAGAGTTACACCTTTAATATGAACTTTAAGAATTTCAATTCTTCCTTCATAATCTGGTTTATCAACTAAAACTTGTCTATCAAATCTTCCTGGTCTTAATAATGCAGGGTCAAGTACTTCTGGTCTATTTGTTGCAGCTAATACAATTACAGGTGCAGACTCAGTTGAGAATCCATCCATTTCAGCTAAAAGCTGATTTAGAGTTTGTTCTCTCTCATCATTTCCACCCATTGGTCCACCACTTGCTCTACTTTTACCAATTGCATCAATTTCATCAATAAAAATAATTGCAGGTGCAACTTTTTTCGCTTGTTCAAATAAATCTCTAACTCTACTTGCACCAACACCAACAAACATCTCAATAAATGCAGAACCAGAAACAGATAAAAATTGTACATCTGCTTCACCAGCAACTGCTTTTGCTAATAGTGTTTTACCTGTACCTGGAGGTCCAACTAATAATACACCTTTTGGAATTTGTGCACCTAATTTAACATATCTGTCTGGGTTACTTAAGAAATCAACAACTTCTTGTACTTCTTCTTTTGCTTCTTTATTCCCAGCCATATCTTCAAATTTTACTTTTGGCTTTTCTGAATTAATCATTTTTTTAGAGCTTCCAATTCCAAGAATTCCTCCTGAACCTCCACCCATTGATTTTGACATTCTTCTTGCTAAGAACATCCAAATAGCAAAAAATATAAATATTGGTAAAACCCAACCAAATAAAATATCTGCTAATAAATTATCTTCGTTAATTCCACCATACTCAATATTGTTTTTTTCAAGTGTTGGAATTAATGTATTATCTGGAACTACTCTTCTTGCTGTATATGTTGTAATTCCATCAGCAGAATTTTGTTTTGATACTGCTTTTATTTGTGTATTTCCAATTCCTACATATTCAACTTTACCATTAGCAATTAAGCCTTTTAGTTCTGAATATGGAATTGTTTTATGTTTTGTTTTTCCATAAGCTGCAATATTTGCATTACCTGTATTTGATAACTCATTTTCAGGAAATAGTGCTTTAAAAGCAAATATTGTTACAATAGAGAAAAGAACAAATACTAATAATGGATTATTATTAAAAAAATTATTCCCCTTGCCATTATCATTATTGTTTTCTGGTTTGTTAGCCATAAAATAAAACTCCTTTATTTATTTAGAAAATACTATAGTTACCCACTCATTTTTATGAATAACTTCTAATTTATTTAAATCTTCAAATTTTCGTAAAACCCTATCTAGATGTTTATCTAAGATACCTGATACTATTAATATACCATCATCATTTAAGCATTTTTTTAAATCTTTATGAATCATAACTAATACGTCTGCAACAATATTTGCTATTACTACATCATATTTTTTCTTCGCATTGTTTGCTGAACCAATCCAGCTATCATTAAAGTTTACACTGTTTAATTTAAAGTTTTCTTTAGTATCTTTTATACAAACATCATCTGTATCACAAATATCTACTACACAATCTAGTTTTGCAGCAGCAATTGATAAAATACCACTTCCACATCCCACATCTAAAACTGTAGATTTCTCTTTTACAAATTGCTCTATTGCTAAAATACAAGAAGATGTAGTTTCATGATGTCCTGAACCAAAAGATAGTGCTGGATCTATTATTATATCAATACTACCTTCTTTTTTCTCTTCCCAAGAAGGTCTAATATAAAATTTTCCAATCTCTGCTGATTTTACACTTTGTTGGTAATTTCTAATCCAATCTTGATTCTCTTTTTTAACACAAGATGTTTCACAAGAAGTGCCTAATCTTTTTGCAAATTCATTTATTCCAAACTCTACATTAGTTAAATCATCTTCACTTCTAGCAATAAGTGTTCCATCTAACTCTTCTATTGCATTATTTGTTAAAACTTCTAATAACTCTAGAAATTGTTCGTAGTGTGTTGCGGGTTTTATAGTTAATTCATAATAATATTCAGACAAATATTTCCTTTTTATTGAAAAGTAAATTATTTTATCTAAATATCTGTTTAAAATTCATTAAAAAAAGTTTTCAATCATATCTCTCATAATATTGATATCAGAAACACGATTAATTATATCTCTAAATTCGTTAGCACCTTGATAACCTTTAGAGTAAGAGTGAAGTAGTTTTCTAAACATTATTGCACCATGTTCACCATGAAATTTAATTACTGCATCATAATGTTCAAGTATTATCTCTTTTTTCTTTTCATCTGAAATATCTTCTATTCCATGTTTTAGTTGATAAAAAACCCATGGTTTTCCAATTGCTCCTCGACCAATCATTATACCATTTGCTTTTGTATATTCTAAAACCTCTTTTGCTTTTGCAAAATCTTTTATATCTCCATTAGCAATAACAGGAATTGATACAGCTTCTTTCATAGCTTTAATTGCATCATAATCAACAGGAGCTTTATATTTACCTGCTCTAGTCCTACCATGAACAGATACAAAATCTACACCACAAGCTTCAACTGCTTTTCCTATTTCAACAGGAATTTTTTCATTTACACCAAGTCTTACTTTCGCACTTGTATACTGTTTTTTTGAATATTTTTTAACTGTTGAAAGAATCTCTTCTAATTTATTTAAATCACCTAAAAGATTAGAACCAGAACCATGATTAAAAACTTTGGGAGCGGGACAACCACAATTTAAATCAATTCCATCAATTCCATCAATTTCATTTAAAAGCAATACAGCATCTCTAACAAGCTCAGGTTTATTTCCTGCAATTTGCACAAAATAAGGATCTTCACTAGGAGATTTTTCTATCATTTTTAAAGTTTTTTCTGATTTATAAACTAAAGCATTTGAAGATATCATTTCTGAAATTGTTAAATCAGCACCAAATTTTTTAACAACAGTTCTAAAAGGTAAATCTGTATAACCTGCAAGTGGAGCCAACACCATTAAGGGTTGGCTAAAATCTAATTTCTCTTTCATTAGCTTTTGTAACAAAGGCTTTCTAGTGAGTATTGTTTCCCAGCATCTTTTAAATCAATTAATGCTCTAAATGCCATTAAATCAGCATCAGGATGTGAAGAAAGAACCTCTCTAATTGTATCAATCATCTCAAATTCAAATAATACATAAACATAAGCTTCTGTACTACAATCAATCTGTTTTGATAACTCATCAAATAAAGATATTAACTCATCTGGTTGATATGATTCTTTTAATACTTTTGCAAGTTCAAGGAAATCATTTTTATCATAATCTAAATTTTTAGTTATTTTAATAATTTCTTCATTTGAAAGTGTGAATTCAGGGTTTTTAGCACATTTTTTAAATAGCTTTTCACCCATCTCTTTATCTAATGTTACATTTTCATAAAGTTTTTTAACAGTAGTCATACTTTTGTCTTCAACTACATTTAAAAATGCTTGTTTAGTAACATCAGAACTATAATTCATTGGTTTTTTAAGAATTTCTACACAAAAATCAACTTCTGCATTTACTTTATTTAGTAAATTTTGGTGAGCTAATTTTGATGTTGGTTCTAATTTCAATGTTTTATCTTGAACATACTTTCCAGCTTTAATTTCTTTAATTAGTGAGACTGTTTTATTGATTTCTTCATTTGATGTAGTAAAACTCGCATCTCTTACTTCAAAATCAATTTGAGAAAGTATATTTGTAATATTTTTAAAAGACTTAGTTTTATATGTTGATTTATCAGCTTTTTGTAATAAAAATGCTTTGATACTTTCACTAATATTTTCTTCATCTTTTGCAATAGATCTGTATTTTAAATAACTTTTAAATCCATAGAACATCATGTGTGCAACACTACCAATAAAAAGTAGTACTATAGGTAAAGTAACCCAAATAGCAATTGGTAATGTTAAAGAAACATCAAGAATAGTTACTTTATACTCACCAGGCTCTATGCTAAAAACATATCCAAAAACTAAAACTATTAATAAAATTGAAAATACTATATATTTTTTAAGTCCCACAACTTTTCCTTTATTGTCGCTCTACCTCGTATATTTCTCTACAAGGTGTACAAAATTTTGCAAATGGTTTTGCTCTTAATCTACCAATTGCAATTGCCTCATCACACATTTCACAAATTCCATAAGTGCCTTCTTTGATTCTTTTTAAGGCATCTTCTATCTCTTTTAACTCTTTTAGCTGTTGATTAGCAATAATCCCCTCTTTAAAACTATCGCTTGAAATCTCAGCATAATCATAATCATCATTACACTCAATACCTTGCATTGAGCTAATATTATTTCGACTACCTTCAATATTTTTAGTAATCAACTCTTGTCTAGTTAATAAAGCTTGCCTCAGCTCCTCAATTTGTTTTGTATTTGCCACTCTCATCCCTTTATAAAAATTTGAGTATTATACAAAAATTTTTATAAATTATTTATGATAAGGATGATTGTTTTTTATGCACAAACCTCTAAATATTTGTTCCATCAAAACTAAATGTGCAACCTTATGAGCCATTGTTAATTCACTTAGACTTATTATTTTATCACATTTAGTTAAAAACTGCCTTTCAAAACCATACGCACCACCTATAAAAAAATTAATTTCTGAATTTTCATGAAAAAAATTAGCAAATTTAAAACTATCAACTTTTTTTCCTAATACATCCAACGCAATATTTAAGCTAGAATTTTTCAAAAATGGTTCATAAACTTCACTATATGATTTTTTTGCATCATCTTCATTTATTGTTTGAGCTTTTGATATTTTTTTATTAAAAATATAATGAGCTTCAACATTTGCATATTTTGAACTCATTTTTATAAACTCTTTTGTTAACTTCTCAAACTCATCATTTGAAGCTTTCATAATTGCATAAATATTAATTTTCATAAAAAGCACTTCCTACTACATTAAATTGTACATTTGGTATTTTATCTTCAATTTTTACTCCACCAATTGCACAAACTGGATGTTTTGAAATTTTTGCTAAATATATAATATTATCACCTAATAAATTTGGAACATTTTTTGTTTGTGTTGCTTTATAAGCTCCCAATCCTATCATATCAAGTTCTAATTCATTTGCTTGCAAAATCTCTATTTCATTGTGAGTTGATAATCCCAAAAGTTTATTTTTAATTTTTGCTCGTACTAATTTAACTGCAATTTTTTTATCTTGGTGATATTTTAAAATATCTTCTTGACCTAAGTGTAAACCATCTGCATAGTCTATTAATTCTATTTTGTCATTTATAATAATTGGAATATTTAGATTTTGTTTTAAATAGTTTAAATTTATAATTTGAGTTGAATTAGAATTAATTTTATCACGATATTGAATTAATTTCACATCATATTTTTGGCATAAAAGCACAAATTTTTCTAAAGATATCTGTTTTTTTTGAAGAGTTTCATAATCACAAAGTACATATAAATTATTAAAAGAGTCTTTTAAATTTATATCTAAAAGACTCTCTAATTTTGTTTTATTCATTAGCTAGCTTGGTTTGCATCTTTATAGAACATTGTTAATAAATCACTTAAAGTTTTTTTCATATTTGATCTATTTACAACCATATCAATTAAACCTTTTTCAAGTAAGAATTCTGCTCTTTGGAAACCTTCTGGTAAATCTGCACCAATTGTTTGCTTAATAACTCTTTGTCCAGCAAATCCAATTAATGCTCCTGGTTCTGCAATTATAATATCACCTAAAAATGCAAAAGATGCAGAAACTCCACCCATTGTTGGGTCAGTTAAAATTGAAATATATGGTAATCCATGTGCATCTAATTTTTTAAGTGCTGCAGAAGTTTTTGCCATTTGCATTAATGAAAATGTTGATTCTTGCATTCTTGCTCCACCTGAAGCAGAAATAATAATAAGCCCTTGATCTTTTTCAATTGCTCTATTTACAGCTCTTACAATTTTTTCACCTTCAACAGAACCTAAACTTCCACCCATAAATGCAAAATCAAATACTACAATTTGAACAGGTTTAGCGTTTATTGTACATTCACCACTTACAACAGAAGATGTTCTTCCAGTCTTATTTTTTGCTTCTTCTAATCTTTTTTTATAAGATTTTTTATCAACAAAATTTA
The DNA here is from genome assembly GCF_004116725.1 of Arcobacter sp. CECT 8986. Lineage (NCBI taxonomy): Bacteria > Pseudomonadati > Campylobacterota > Epsilonproteobacteria > Campylobacterales > Arcobacteraceae > Arcobacter > Arcobacter sp. CECT 8986. The sequence continues at coordinate 60,410 of NZ_PDKG01000004.1, forward strand.
ATGGATCTACTGGCCTTAAATCAGCATCATATTCAATAAAAGAGTCTTTGTCTGTTAATATTTCTAATCTTCTTTTTGCTCCTATTCTCATGTGAAAATTACATTTAGGGCAAATATTATCTTGATTCTCTACCTCTTTAAAAAACATTAAAGCATGACACTCAGGGCATTTTACCCAGTGAGATGGAGCATCTTTTTTAGTTGGTTGCTCTTTTCGTTCAAATGATATTTTGCTAAATAAGTTTTTCAAATCCATTTTAATAATCCTTTATATCTATACTAATGATTTTATTTTTTTATACTTTTAAATTTTTCTATTTCGTCAAGTTTTTCCCAAGGGTAATCACTTTGTCCAACTTGTCCTCTACTTGCAACATCTGCATAAAGGAATGTTTCAGCAGAAGGCATATCAAGTCCAAATTTTTCAGTAATCCATCTTGGAGTTAATGGATAATTATCCATTACAAATTGAGATAATGTATCATCATCTACACTTGTATATGTACCCATTGTATCAACAGATACAGAAGTTGGTCTTGCAACACCAATTGCATAAGAGATTTGAACTACTGCTTTTTTAGCAAGTCCAGCACCTACAATTTGTTTTGCTAACCATCTTCCTGCATAAAGTCCACTTCTATCAACTTTTGTATAATCTTTAGAACTTTGTGCTCCACCACCAATAGGTGCATATCCACCAAATGAATCAACAATTAATTTTCTACCTGTTAATCCACTATCATGTAAAGATGAGTGAGATACATATCTTCCTGTTGGATTTATGTGGATAATTGTATTATCTTTATCATAAACATTTGTTGGTAATCCAGTATCATCAATTAATCCTTGGATTAATGTTCTTACTTCTTGGATTGACATACCTTCAACAGAAGGTGCACTTACAACAATAGTATGAATTTTTTGAGGCTTACAATTTTCAAAATTCTCTTTTGTACCATAATCAACTGTAACTTGTGTTTTAATATCAACACCAAGTTTATGTTTATGATTTAACGCATAGTTATAAACTTTATCACATAACATTCTTGCATAAGTAATCGCTGCAGGCATTAAATCTGTTGTTTCAGTTGAAGCAAATCCGAACATAATACCTTGATCTCCAGCACCAATATCTCCAGTTGATTGATCAACTCCTTGAGAAATATCAGGACTTTGTTGGTTTAATAACACTTGAACTTTTACATCATCAGGATGTAAACATTGCTCTTTTGTAAAAGATGATTTACCATCATAACCAATTTTTGCAAGAGCTTCTTTTACTAATGTTTCATACTCTTCATCTGTTAAGTTGCAAGTAGATTTTACTTCTCCACCAATTACAACATTTTTTCCAGCAACAAATACTTCAGATGCAACTCTACTATTTTTATCTGCAATTATTAATTTATCAACAATAGTATCTGCAATTATATCTGCACACTTATCTGGGTGTCCAGGACTTACTACTTCTGAAGTAAATAAATATTGTTTTTTGTTTTCCATCTTTGTTTTCCTCTCAGGTTTTCCATTTTTGTTTTCCATTATTTTTAATTATTATTATTGCTGCATAAAAAATAACAAATAGCACAGCAAGTTGAAATTTACTCTACAGTCACAGACTTAGCTAAATTTCTTGGCATATCTACATCATTTCCTAATCTTACAGAAATTTCCATAGATAGTAGTTGTAATACAACTAACATCTCAAAAAATTCAAGCATATAATGATCTCTATCATTAGTCTTAATAAAATCATCACTTAACTCAAATTCAAGTGGAGATATAGAGCAAATAGTACTATCTCTAGCACTTAATTCTTCAACATTTGATTTAACTTTATCATAAAGAGTATTTTTTGGCATCAATGCAATAGTAAACAACTCTGGGTCTGCTAAAGCTATTGGGCCATGTTTCATCTCACCTGCTGGATAACCTTCAGCATGTAAATATGAAATCTCTTTAAGTTTTAAAGCACCTTCAAGTGCAAGTGGATAAAATACATCTCTTCCTATAAAAAAGAATCCATGTCCATGAAGATATCTTTTAGATAATCTTCTTGTTTTTTCATGTAGTTTATTATCTACAATTAATACTTTTGGAACTTGAATAATAGCATTAATCTCTTGTTCAATAACATCATCAGATATACTATTTTTTATTTTTGCAAAATATAAAGATAACATCCATAAAACAATAGCTTGAGTTGAAAAAGCTTTTGTTGAAGCAACACCTTTTTCTATTCCAGCTCTTGTTAAAATTGTTGCATTGGCAACTCTTGTCATAGATGAATTATCAACATTACAAATCACTAAAGTCTTAAGCCCAGCATTTTTTGCCATTTTTAAAGCTTCTAATGTATCTGCTGTTTCACCACTTTGTGATACAACTATAAAAAGAGTATCTTTTGTTAATAGTGGTTCTTTATATCTAAATTCACTTGCAACTTCTACGTTACATTTAACTTTACTTAATCTTTCAAATAAATAAGCAGCTGCCATACTTGCGTGATAACTTGTACCACATGCACATATTTTGATTTCATTAATTCCATCTAGTATAGAATCATCTATTTCATCAAAATTAATAGAGTTGTTTTTTACTCTACCAAGCATACAATCACTTACAACATCGCTTTGCTCATAAATCTCTTTTTCCATAAAAAATCTATATCCATTTTTTTGAGCAAATTGTTTTGAGTTTGGAAGTTTACTCCAAACATAATTATCACTAAAAATTTCTATTTCATCTTTACTTACAATACCACCAACACCATCTTCTAAATAGATTGCATCTTGTGCTAATCCAATTAATGCAGCATCAGAAGAACCAAACAGAATCTCCTGTGGTTCATTTCCTTTTGCAATAATTAAAGGACTTCCATGTTTAAAGAAAAATATCTTTCCTGGGTCTGCTTTTGTAACTAAAAGTATAGAAAAAGCACCTTTTAGTTGCGATATTGTATCTTTAAAAGCTTGTTTTGTATCATTAATTTTATTATTAATATTTTCAAATAAGTGAACTATTACTTCTGTATCAGTTTGCGAGATAAATTTATCTCCTTGTGAGATTAAATAATCTTTTATCTCTTTATAGTTTTCAATAATTCCATTATGTACAATATATGAATATTGTCCACTGTGTGGGTGTGCGTTTAGTTCTGTAGGTTTACCATGAGTTGCCCATCTAGTGTGTCCAATTCCTAACTCAAATTTTTCATCTAAAATATTTTTAGTTTTTTCTCTTAAGTTTTCTAATTTTCCTAAAGCTTTATATACTTCTATATCATTTTCATTTACTAATGCTAATCCTGCTGAATCATATCCTCTATATTCAAGCTCTTTTAAACCATCTAGTAAAATTTTTGTTGTGTTTTTATTACCAATATACCCTACAATTCCACACATTAATTATTGACCTTATTTTTAGATTGAAGCTGATATTTTACTCAAATTATGTTAAAAAACTTCTTTTACTACTTATTTAGCTGTTCAATAAAAAATTTATGGATTTTTTTATTAGAAGCTACTATATATTTATCTTCAAATAATTTATATTTATTACCCTTTTCATTTGTAACTTTTCCACCAGCTTCACTTAAGATAATAATACCAGCACTTACATCCCATGCTTTTAAATTCATTTCATAATAACCTTCATAAGTTCCCCTTGCTATATAACATAAATCAAGTGCAGCAGAACCTAATCTTCTAATATCTTGACAATTTGGTAATATATTTTTCATCTGTTTTAGTACCATATTTAAATCGTCTTGGCAACTTCCATTTGAATAAGGAAACCCAGTAGCAATTAGTGACTTTTGAAAATCTTTCTCTTTAGAAACTTTAATTTTCTTACCATTTAAATATGCACCTTTATTAACTTTTGCATAATATAACTCATCTAAAATTGGATTATAAACAATACCAATAAAAGGCTTTTTGTTTTTATAAACTCCAACAGAAATTGCTGTGTGAGGAACACCATTTACAAAATTTGTAGTTCCATCAATTGGATCAATAATTATTGAGTCTTTAAATTTTAAATCTTTATTATCAGACTCTTCTGCAATGATATTAAATTGTTTAAAGTGTTTAGAAAACTGCTCTTTTAAATAGTTTTCAACTGCCACATCATATTTTGTAACTAAATCTTTTTTTGCTTTAAAATGAACTTCTTTATCTTTATAATAACCATTAACTAATATTTTAGAAGCCTCTTTTATAATTTTTATTAATTTCTTTTTCATTATATTTCCTATATTTTTTGCTATTTTATCAAAGATAATTTATAAAAAAATAAAACAAATTATGATAAAACTTTGTATGAAAACTTTTGAAAAAATAAAATCTGATACTTTCTACTTTGATTCTTGTGATGGATGTGAAGCCAAATGTTGTGATGGAAGATATGGTTCTTTATTTGCTCAAATAATATTAGAAGATTTTAAAGAAGTTTCTGAATATTTTCCAATTTTATTTATTTATGGTGAATTAGGATATCTAAAACCCGTAATTTTATTGACAAATGGAAATTCACTTTGCAAATATAATAAAGATTTCAAATGTACAATATACGAGAACAGACCTTCAATTTGTAGAAACTATCCTTTAAGTGCTCATCTTGATAATTCAATTTATATTGATAAATCTTGCCCTGCTTTGCAATCTAATAATGGCTCAAAAATTATTGAAAATGAAAAAATATTAAATGATTTTAATACATATGATTTTAATAATTATCAAGAAAAATATATAAATATGCATATTTATTTTGACAAGTTTAATAAAGAAGAAAATCTAAAGCCAATTATTTTTTTAAATAATGTGATGTTTTATAGTTTCAGAAATAGTTTTGATGACTACTATATAAACCTACAAATGAACTCATTAAAAAACTTGGATAAGTACTACAATATTTAGTTATTTTTATTTTCTAAATTTATTAAATTATATCTCATATTTAATTTACATTTAAGCTAATAAAGTGCTATACTTATTTTATCCAATGTAACGGAGGTTTGAAAAATAGGAGTTTTAAATAGATAGTTTAAAAGAATATCTTAGCACTGTTACAAAATAAAAATAACATAAGTCAATAGTAAAGACTTGGGAAATAAAATTATTTATTTCTATCGTTAGAAAAGGTGAAGGTTTGAAATCTTCACCTTTTTTTATGTCCTAAAAACTCTCCCACTCATCATCACTTGAAGTATCTTTTATTGTTTTTGGTTTTGTATCTACTTTTTGTGATTTTATAGGTTCAGTTTTTTTTGTTGTTTGAGAAGATTTATTTGATGAAGAAGTTTTAGTTTTTCTTTGATTTTTATCTAAATCATCTTTTCCAATAAAGTTTTTCTCATTTGCATCTTGTACAATATCATTTGCAATTGATGATGTTTCATCTGCAATTGTTTTTGTTTCACTTGCAACTGATGCATTTTGTTGTGTTTGTCTATCTAGCATATTAATTGTATCATTAATTTGGCTGATTCCTGTTTGTTGTTCTTTACTTGCTGTTTCAACATCACTAATCAAATCTAAAGTTAAAGATATATTTTTATTTAAACTAGAGTAACCAACTATCATTTTATCTGAAATTATTTTCCCATCATTTGCTTTTGATGTTGCAGTTTCAACTAACTCTTTTATCTCTTTTGCTGCTTCTGCACTTCTACTTGCAAGATTTCTAACTTCTGCTGCAACTACTGCAAATCCTTTTCCTGCTTCACCAGCTGTTGCTGCTTCAACTGCTGCGTTTAATGAAAGGATATTTGTTTGGAAAGCAATTTGGTCAATTACTGTAATTGCTTCTGCAATTGATTGTGTTTGTTCGTTTATTGCATCCATAGCTTTTGTAGTTTGTGTTGCTAGATTTTCACCCTCATTTGCTGAAGATTTAAGTTCATTAGCATTATTTGCCATTTTTACTACATTTTCAGTGTTATGTTTGATATTTGACGTAATCTCTTCAATTGCAGCTGCTGTTTCTTCTAGACTTGCTGCTGCTTCATTTGATGATTTACTCAATATATCTACATTTTCAAGTAGAGTTGATGCACTATTTTGTAAAGTAATTCCATTTGTTTTATTATTTACTAACATATCATTAATAATATTTGCAAGGCCATTTAAACCTTCAACTGTTTCACCAGTTGCATTTTCTATTCTATGAGTAAAGTTCAATTTTTGGAACTCTTCAAGTGCAGTTTTTATTTTATTTAAATCATTTGAAATAGCTTTTGACATCACTGATAACATCTCATTTAAAATTGTTTTTAACTCTTCTAAACCTTTATTATGAGTTGATAAGTTAACTTTTTGATTTAGATTTCCATTTTTAACCTCTTCAACAACACGCTTAACATCATTTATAACAGCTGTATCTTTTTCTAGTAAAGATTTAGTATTCTCTATATTTTCATTTACTATCTCTGATAGTTTTGCTATTTCATCTTTTTCATCAGTACTTAATAATTTTACAGTTGTTGTTTCATTATTTAAATATGAGAAGAAACCTAATAATCCAGTGTTAAAATCATTTATTCTATTTTTTATTACTCTACTTAGATAAAAAGAGAAGAATATTGCAACTAAGATACTAAGAATTGATACAATTATAAATGTATTAAGAGAAGAACTAATTGCTTCATCAGTACTTATCTGATTTTTTTCTATTACGTTATATGTATCTTCTGTAAAAGAGTCCATAATTCCACGTATTGCATTATAATCTTTTAAGTAATCTTCAAAATAATACTTTTTAGATTCTGTATATTTTTTTTCTTCTAATAAAGTTAATAATTTTGCTGTGTCACTTTCTATTTTTGAGTATAATTTATAAAACTCATTAAATTTCTCTTTTTTATCTTGCATTTCTGGATAAAGAAGTTTTTTAAACTTATCAAATCTCTCTTTTACTTGGTTTAAGTTACTATTTGCACTTTTTACAAGCTTTTGGATTTTTTCTTTATCTTCAGTGTTTACAACCATTGAAACATACATATTTGATTGGTATGAATCTCTATCTGCTTCAAGTAAAAAAGTAAGTCCATAATTTATCATCTGTGATAAAGCAACACTAGATTGATATGAATCTCTATCCCCTTCAAGTAAAGAATCAATACCCTTAAAATCTTTATAAACTAAACTCGTAACGTTTGATTTAATTTTACTAATATTATATGCAACATATATATTTGATAAAACTAAAACAATAATAAGGATTGAAAATGATCCAATTATTTTATTTTTAATACTCATAATAGACTCTCCCTTTTAATAAATCTATTATAGTTTAGCAAAAAAAAATGATTTTTTTATATTTAATAAACTTAATTATTATCATTTTTTTTAATTTAATTAAATTTACACAAAAGTATTTAAGATAGAAAGATATGAGAAGAATTAGAATAGAAAAAGTAAAACAAAGGCACTCGCCTTTGTTTTATTATGATTTACATCATCTCTAAACACATTTTAGACTACATTATCCTTAGATAGACTTACTTAGTCAAAGTTAGACTCAGTAAGACAAAATCAAAAAACTCAACTTAGACTTTTTTAGACACTTTTAAAACTACAAAATACACCTCACAAACCACCTATTCATAGGAGATACTGAGAATTAAATTTTATTTCAAAATGAGTTAGACAACTGTGGTTAGGAAATGGTTAGGAAAAATATTTTGAGTTGATTTTGGATAGACATATTTAGACTATCTTAGACAATTTGAGACACCTTATTTTATAAAATATTTTTGGATTTTAATGCTTTATAAACTATCTCTTTTCTAAGGTTTAATTCTTCTCTTTTTATATCAGCATTTAAAGAAAAGAAATATACCTTATTATTTGTTTTTACATAACCTACATACCAACCAATAGCTCCATCCCATCCACTTTTTGCTTTTAATTCATATTTATCATTTTTATCTACTGTTATAATATCTTTAACTATACTAATATTGTTTTTAGAAATTGGGAGATTTTCATTATAAAGTTTTTTTAAAAAATCTATCTGCTCATATGCAGATATTTTCAAATCACCATTTAACCAAAAAGATGATTTATCTTCTCCTACTGTTTTATTTCCATAGTTAAATTTTAAAAGATAATCAATATATTTTTCTTTTGATATTTTTTGTGAAAATTGTTTATAACACCAAACACAACTGACTGTTATTGCTGATTGTAATGTTTGATCTTTATTCCAAAGTTCATATCCTCTTTTTACTCCATCCCATTTTATAATATCATCCTTTGTTGTAATCAGATTTTCATTTAATGCAATTAAAGTATGAGGTATTTTAAAAGTTGAAGCTGAACAAAATCTCTTATCAGACCTTTTTAAATTATATACATATAACTCATCACTTTTTAGTGTTGTTACTACTAAAGTTCCATTAATATTAAACTCTTTAAATATCTTTTCAAATGATTTATCATCACCATTCAATAAAGTAAAACATAAAAACAGTAAACTAAAAAATTTGATCATTACTTCATCCATTTATTTTTTTTCATTTTATCAAAAAGAAACTATTAGGTGGTTGAGAGGTAATTTACATTCCTACAACTGATTTAGACAAAAGTAGACATTCTAAGTCATACTTAGACAACTGTGGTTAGGAAATAGTTAGGAAAAGTAGACATAGTACCCCAAAAGGGTACTATAAATAGACATACTTAGACAAATTTGGACATCTGTTACATCATTCCAGGCATTCCACCCATTCCACCCATATCAGGCATTGCTGGAGCTGGTTTATCTTCTTTAATATCTGTAACAGTTGCTTCTGTTGTTAAAAGAAGTGATGCAACTGATACTGCATTTTGCATAGCAACTCTTTCAACTTTAGCAGGGTCAACGATACCAGCTTCAAACATATCAACATATTTTCCACTAGCTGCGTCAAATCCGTAAGTATCACTATCAGCTTTTTTAACTTCATTTTCTACAACACCTGCATCAAATCCAGCATTTGTAGAGATTTGTTTTAATGGAGCTGAAATTGCTCTTAGTACAATATCTGCACCAATTTGCTCATCACCATCAAGTTCTAATTTTACTTTAGCAGCAGCTTTAATTAATGCAGCACCACCACCAATTACAATTCCTTCTTCAACAGCAGCTCTTGTTGCACTTAATGCATCATCAACTCTGTCTTTTTTCTCTTTCATTTCTGTTTCAGTAGCAGCACCAACTTTAATTACTGCAACTCCACCAGAAAGTTTTGCAAGTCTTTCTTGTAATTTTTCTCTATCATAATCACTTGTAGTATTAGAGATTTCATTTCTAATTTGACCAACTCTAGCTTCAACAGCTTCTGCACTTCCAGAACCATTTACAATAGTTGTATTATCTTTATCAATTACAACTCTTGAAGCAGTACCTAAAGTATCAATAGTTGCACCATCTAAAGTCATTCCCATCTCTTCAGAAATAACAGTTCCACCAGTTAATACAGCGATATCTTCAAGCATAGCTTTTCTTCTATCACCAAAACCTGGAGCTTTAACAGCAGCAATATTTAAAGAACCTCTTAATCTATTTACAACTAATGTAGCTAATGCTTCACCATCTACATCTTCAGCAACGATTAATAAAGGTCTACCTGATTGATTAACTGCTTCTAAGATAGGTAACATCTCTTTTAAGTTAGAGATTTTTTTATCATAAAGTAAAATATATGGGTTTTCTAACTCTGCTAACATTTTTTCAGAGTTTGTTACAAAGTATGGAGATAAATAACCTCTATCAAATTGCATACCTTCAACAACATCTAATTCATCAGATATACCTTTTGCTTCTTCAACAGTAATAACACCATCTTTTCCAACTTTATCCATAGCTTCTGCAATCATAGCACCAATTGCATTATCTGAGTTTGCAGATATTGTTGCTACTTGTTCAATCTCAGTTTTATTAGCAACTTCTTTTGATAATTTTTTTAATTCTGCTAATACTGCATCAGATGCTTTATCCATACCTCTTTTTAAAGTTATTGGATTTGCTCCAGCAGTTACATTTCTTAGCCCTTCTTTAAAAATAGAGTAAGCTAAAACAGTAGCAGTTGTAGTTCCATCCCCTGCTTCGTCAGCTGTTTTTGAAGCAACTTCTTTTACAAGTTGTGCTCCCATATTTTCTAAAGTATCATCTAATTCAATTTCTCTTGCAACAGATACACCATCTTTAGTAATGTTTGGTGCTCCAAAAGATTTTTGTAATAAAACATTTCTTCCTCTAGGTCCCATTGTAACTTTAACAGCATCTGCTAATTTTTCTACACCAGCAAATAATTTATTTCTTGCATTATCACTAAATCTTACTTCTTTTGCCATTTATTTTCCTTTTTTATTTTTTATTTAAAAAGTGTTTATGATATTGGATAAACCAATATTACATAACTCCAATAATATTTTCAACATTTAAAACTAAGTATTCTTCACCTTCTAAATTAAATTCTGTACCTCTGAATTGTTCGAATACCACAGTATCTCCCACTTTTATCTCTTCAACTTTAGAACCAACTGCTTTAACTATTGCAGTGTGTGGTTTTTCTTTTGCATTATCAGGAATATAGATTCCACTTGCAGTTTTGTTTTCAACTTCAGTTCTTTTTACTAGAACTCTTTCCCCTAGTGGTTTAAAATTCATTATAGTATCTCCTATCAAGTTTAAAAATTAAATTAGCACTCTAATTTTTTGAGTGCTAAATTTTATAAAATTTTTTATTTTTTGTCAAGTACTTTGAGTTAATTTGACTAAAAGTTTTATTATTTTTTATGTCTGTGTAAATATTTTAAAAGTAATTCTTCTAAAGATTGTTTTAGTGAACTATTAAAAGTATTTAATTCTTCTTCACATTTCTTTGCTAATTTGTCAGCTGAATCAATTGCCCCTTGCAATCCTAATAAGTTCACAAAAGAGTTTTTAGCATCATCATTATGCGTAGTTTTTCCTGCTTCTTCTTCACTTTGAGTTTCATCGATAATATCATCTTGAATTTGAAATAATAAACCAATATCAATTCCAAAATTATATAATTTATCTTGAAGTTCAATATCATATTGAGCTATTATTGCTCCCATTTTTAGAGATGCAGCAATTAGTTTTGCAGTTTTATGAATATGTAAAAATTCTAATTGGTCTAATTTTAATAATTGATTTTCAAAATAACAATCAATTGCTTGACCAATAATCATTCCATCTATTCCACCATCACTTGATAAAGTTTTAATTAATTGTATTTTTATATCACTACTTAATGGTGAATTTGCAATAAGATTAAAACTATGTGTATTTAAAGCATCTCCAACTAAAATTGCAGTTACTTCATCATACTTCTTATGTAGTGTCTCAAAACCTCTTCTTAAATCAGCATTATCCATTGCTGGTAAATCATCATGTACTAAAGAGTAAGTATGTAAATATTCAACTCCTAATGCCACTGGCATTGAATTTTCAAGAAGAAGTCTATTTTTTGATTTTACAACAGATAATAAAAGCATAGGTCGAAATCTTTTACCTCCTGCTTTTAACATATCTGCTAATGCTGTTTCAAAATGTGGGTGAAAAGTTTTTGAAGAGGGAAGATTATTTGATAAATAATCTTCAAAATCTAGTAATAATTCTGTCATTATGATTTTTGTCCAAAAGAGCCCATACCACCCATCATATTCATGGCCATCATTTTTTTATTTTCATCAGATTGTTTTATTACATCATTCATACAAGAGATTAAAAGAATTTGTAATGAATCTTTATCATCCATCAATGAATCATCAATTTGTAAATCAACAACTTCACTATTTCCATTAATAGATATTTCAACCATTCCTCCACCAGCTTTTGCTGTGAAGATTTTTGATGAGTTTTCCTCTTTTGCTTTATCAGCCATCTCTTGTACTTGACTCATCATTTCATTTAAATTTAACTTACTTAAATCAATTCCATCAAACATAATCACTTCCTACAAGTTCATTAGTAATTGTTTCTACATTGTTTTTATCATCAACAAGAACAACTGTTGGTTTATAATTTTCTAACTCTTCTTCACTGTAAGAAGCATAAGAGATAACAATAATTTTATCTCCAATTTCAACTTTTCTAGCAGCTGCACCATTTAAGCACATATCTTTGCTACCAGGTTTCCCTTTTATTACATATGTTGCAAATCGCTCACCATTATTAATATTTACAATATCAACTTTTTGTCCAACTCTAATTTTAGCTGCAGCCATAAGTTCTTCGTCTATTGTAATTGAACCTACATAGTTCAAATTAGCATCAGTAACAGTAGCTCTATGAATTTTGCTGTATAACATATCAAATGTCATTTTTTCAACCCTTTATTTTCCTAAACTCATTGGTTCTGCCCAAAATTGTTCAGGTATTAAATACTCAGTTACAGGCTCTTTACCTAATATATGATTATCAATTATTTTATCTATTTTTTCCTTAGATAAATGACAATACATATAATGTCCAGGTTCCACTAACATAACTGGCCCAAATTGACATCTTCCTAAACAGGCAGTTCTTATTGCTTGAACTGGTCCCATAATACCTTTTTGCATTAAAGATTGTGCAACATAATTATACAAATCTTGTGTTTGTTCATTTACACATGCAGGTTTAGGCATTCCAGGAGGTGCACTTTGTTCACATTTAAATAGATAAAATGTAGGCTGTGGTATAGTGGCATTTTCCATAATAAATCCTTATAACTTTATAATTTGAATTTTAACAAACATTTATTAAATCTTTATAAATTCTTATTTTTAATAATAAATTAAAATCATAAATATTATACTCTTTTTCAAAATAAATTAAAAGGGCTTTTATGTTTAAAATTTTTATACTTATTGCTTCTATGGTGCTTATGCTGCAAGCTGCAAATCCAATTGCAGTTTTTAAAACATCAAAAGGTGAAATAGATGTTGAGTTAAGAAAAGACTTAGCTCCAAAAGCAGTAGAAAACTTCATTGCTCATGCTAAAAATGGTTATTATGATGGTACTATTTTTCACAGAGTAATAAAAAACTTTATGATTCAAGGTGGAGATCCAACAGGAACAGGAGCAGGAGGAGAATCTATTTGGGAAAAACCTTTTAAAGATGAGTTTGCACCAAATGCTGTATTTGATAAAGCAGGAATATTGGCTATGGCTAATAGAGGACCAAATACAAATGGAAGTCAATTTTTTATAACAACAGCACCAACATATTGGTTAAATGGAAAACATACAATATTTGGATATGTAAAAAAAGGAATGGATGTAGTTAGAAAAATTGAAAATACACCAACTTCAGGTAAGTATCAAGGTAATAAACCTTTAATAGAGCAAAAAATCATAAGTATCACAATCAAATAAATAGAGTTAATCTCTATTTATTTTGTAAGAGAAAATATCCTATCCATCAAACTTTTATCAGAACTTTGCATAATCTCTTTTTCCATTTTTTCAGCTCTTTTTGATTCTGTTTTTGCTTTTTCTTTCCAGTATTCAATTTTTTGAGCCATCATCTCAGCATTTTCGATTTTTCCAAGTTTTGTTTTTATATCATGCAACTCTTGTTCTAAATCTTCTATTTCCATTTGAGCATTTACTTCAAGTTGTTTACATTTTTTCTCATAAAACTCAACTGTATCTTCAATTTTTGCATTTAGTTTTTTTACTTGAATTTTTAAATCAGCATTTTCTTTACTAGCTTTTAAAGTAAAAGCACTATCAAGTTTATTTTTTTGTTCTGTACTTTTTTGGTATCCTAATTCACTTCTTAGTTGCTTGTTTTCTTTATTTAAACTATCTATTTTATATAAAGACTTATCTCTTTCTGCTTTTAGTTTTTTGATTGTACTTTTTAGTTCTTGAATATCGTATTTTAGGTTATTTATAGTTACAGTTTGTTCAGCACTTCCCTCTTTACTTTTGATAAAAATATCACCTTTATCTTTTATAAGTGCTTTTTGAATCTCTCTTTTTTTATTTAGTTCATCTGTTATGTCGTTTTGAACACAAATTGAACCTGTAACTTCATCATTATCATTTGTAGTAGTAATTATATAAGTGTCACTTACATAATATCCACCCTCTTTTGTGATGTTTTTGATTCTACCTTTCCACTGTTTATTTGCTTCTACACTCTCATAAATCTCTTTATATATTTTTATATCAGTATCATTATGTCTAAGAAAAGATAGTTCTTTGCCTAGTAATTCATCTTTTGTAAATTCTGTCGTTTTACAAAAAAGTTCATTAACATAGACAATATTCATATTTTCATCAGTTTTTATTACTATATTATTAGTATCAATTACATCTTTAAATTTTTCTAATTCTAGTGTTTGTTTGTTTATCAACTCTTCTTGATATATAACTGTTCCAAGTTCATTTAACACCACAAGTAAATTTCTTATATCTATTGGCTTAACAATATATTCATAAACTTTTAGTTTTATTGCATCTGCTAAAAATTGAGTATCAGAATATGCAGTAGTAAAAATTACAGGTACTTTTTTGTTTACTTCTCTAATTTTTCCTACCATCTCTATACCAGTTAAATATGGCATATTAATATCTGATATAATTACATCAATATCATCACTATTTTTTAGATATTGTTCTAATCCATCTTTACCATCTTTTGCTGTATAGATTTTTCCAAAAAAGTTAGATAGCAATGCTGATAGCTCTTTTCTTATGCTATCATCATCTTCAACATATAAAGCTTTTAGTCTTTTTAGTACTTCTTTATTTATCGCCATTTTTACCTAGTTTCATTGAAGTTATCAAATCTATAAATTTTATAAAATCAAAAGGTTTCAATAAGTAGTCTTTTACACCATATTCATCAGCTTTTTGACGATATTCACTCTCTGTATGTGCAGACATAATAATAACGGGAAGAGAAGGTCTTATATCTTTCAAGACTTTTATCATCTCTATTCCATTTAATACTGGCATATTAATATCTGTAATTACAGCGTCAATATCATCATTTTGTTCTACTAAAGCTAGTGCTTCTTTTCCATTATGAGCAGTTAAAAAGTTAGCTTCTAATTTTTTTAATGTATCAGAAATAATCTCTATTAAATCTTTCTCATCTTCAACAAAAAGAAGTTTTAACTTTCTAAGTTCCTCTATTTTTTTATGCATTATGCGTCTTTTAATTCATCTTTGTGTACAACTGCTTCAATATCCATTATTACAAGCATTTGATTATTTTCTAATCTAACAAAACCTTTTAAATATTTTGAAGGAATTGCAGAACCCATATCAGAAACAGGTGCTAAAGCTGATGTATCTAATCTTTGAACATCATCTACTTTATCAACAATAATACCAATCATTCTTTTATCTTCAGTAATAACAGCAATTACAGCAGTATTTGAATCATAAATTGGTTCACCTGTATTAAATTTAATTCTAATATCTAAAATAGGAACAACTTCACCTCTTAAATTAATAAGCCCTTTTACCCAATCTTCTGTGTTTGGTAAATGAGTAATAATATCTGGATAAGTTAAAATTTCCCTAATTTTTGGTAACTCGATTGCATACTTCATCGCACCAAGTTCAAATGTCATATATTCGCTAGTATTAGCGTAATCTATTACATCTTGTTCTTCATTATTTAAATTCTTTTCCATAAGGTGGTTCTCCTTTTATTTACACTTAATTTATTTTACAAAATTTATCTTTAAAACTGATTTTTAGTTTGAGAATTGTTGGCTTTATATTAAAAACTAGTGTTATATTATTAATAAAAACAGAGTCTTTTTTTGTCATCAAACAAAACATAAAGCACCTTTGTAGAAGTTTTCTATATTTTATCTATTATAAACTTAATATTTTATTGTTTTTTTATATTTTCAATCTTTGCAGTTGCTATGTATGTAGGGGTTTGTAAAGATATATTATCACCTATATTTATGTTTTCTAATTCTACTATTTTATTATCTTTACTTATTTGAACAAAACCTTTTTTGTGTTTATTTTTTGGATTATTGTGTTCAAAAGAATTTTTTAGTAAGTTGACACTATTTTGGCAACTATTTATTATATTTGAGAATCTATTTTCAAAACTAAGTTTTAGCATTTTTATTTCTGAAGATATTAAATTGAATTTTGTTTCAATAGAGTTTTGTTCATACATTCTTTTTAGATGTACGATATTTTGCTCTTTTGAATACAATATATTTTTTAATCTATTTTCGAAATCTTGTGTTAAAGTATCTATATATATTCTATGTTCATTTGTATCTGGTAGTGCAATTTCTATTGCATTTGATGGAGTTGCTGCTCTTACATCTGCAACAAAATCTGAAATTAAAAAATCAACTTCATGTCCAACTGCTGAGATTACTGGAGTTTTTGCTTCATATATTGCATTTGCAACAATCTCTTCATTAAAAGCCCACAAATCTTCAAGGCTTCCTCCACCTCTTCCAACAACCATAATATCACAATTAAGAGAGTCTGCATATTTTATAGATTTTGCTATATCTTCTTTTGCAGTTTCACCTTGAACCAAAGTTGGAACTAAAATAAACTCAACTAAATTCCATCTATGATTTGCAACTTTTAACATATCTTGAATTGCTGCACCAGTTGGAGATGTAACCAATGCAATCTTTTTAGGATATCTTGGTAAAGTTTTTTTAAAAGAAGAATCAAAGTAACCTTTTTGTTTTAGTTTCTCTTTTAATTGTTCATAAGCTAAAGCTAATGCACCTTGACCTGAAGGCTCAATTCTGTTACAAATTAATTGATAACTTCCCCTTGGTGTATATACAGTTAAACTTCCTCTAATATTTATTTTTAATCCAACTTCTAATTTGAATTTTAAATATTTAGTATTTCCTCTAAACATTACACAAGAGATTGTAGATTTTTCATCTTTTATAGAAAAATAGATATGTCCAGAGCTATGATATGTTAAATTTGAGATTTCACCTTCAACATAAACATCCATAAATGTAGTTTCTATTAATGATTTAATTTGTGTACTTAGAGAAGTAACTGTAATTGGTGCGTTCATAAGGCCCTCTTTAAAAAGGAGTAAAAACTCCTTTTTTATTTAGATTTTTCTTGCAATTATTAAAGTAGAGATATTCATAGAAAAAGCTTTTGTATAGATTGGTTCTAGTCCAGCTTCTTTTAACTCTTTACATAAGTTTGTAGTTGTTAAAAACTCATCAATTGAGTTTGGTAAATAAGTATAAGCTTCTTTATTTTTTGTAATAAGTCCACCTAATGTTGGTAAAATTTTATTGATATAAAAATCAGTTAAATAATCAATTGGTGAATTTTTCTCATTTTTTGTAAATTCACTAATTACAACTAATCCATTTTGTTTTAAAACTCTTGCAAATTCGTGAAATGCTTCTTGTCTTTGAACAACATTTCTAATTCCATATGAAATAGAGATAATATCAGCACTTGAATCTTCTAAAGGCATACTAGCTGCACCTGCTTCAATAAACTCAACTTCTGGAAGTTTTTTCTTAGCAACATCCATCATTCCAACACTTGGATCAACTCCAATAATATTTTGTAAATCAATATTATTATCTTTTGCTATTTTTTGCCAAAAAGTTATCATATCACCTGTACCACAAGCAACATCAACAATCTTTTCAACTGTTTTTTGATTATAAAAATCAAATGCTAATTTACAAGCTTTATTTCTCCAACTTTTGTCAATACCCATACTAAGTACTCTATTTGCGATATCATACTTACCTGAAATATCATTGAACATTGATACAATTTTTTCTTGTTTACCCATTAATCTTCCTAAATTATAATAAAAATTTTCCCACAAATAATCCTAAAATAAAACCAATATTTATCATTATTAATGACCGTAAAATACTTATTTTTTTATTCATTTTTGGTATTTGAGATATTATGCTTTTTTGTTTTTCTAAAGACTTTTCAAATACGGCAGAAGAGTCTTTTAATGCTTTTGTTGATGTATTTATATCTTTAAATGATTTTCTAAGTGCTAGTTCAGAAAACTCAAGCCTTTCAACTATCTCTTTGGCTTGTTTAAAGCTCATTTCACTCATTTTTTAATTTCAATCCATCTATCTAAATCATGAAAGATTCTGTTTAATGTACCTAAAACATAATCTTTTGCTTCTGTTTGAATTCTTCTAAAAAATAGATATTTTCTAGCACTTTCAACATCACCTAACTCTTTTGCTTGAATAGCTTTTGCTGCAAAATCAGTATTATTATATGCCATTTCCCAAACAGTACTTCCTAAATATCTACTCATTGTAATAATTTTATCATTTTTTACAGGAAAGTATTTTGGATTTTTTACAAAGTCATATAGTGCAGAATTACTATCTAAATATTTATGTCCAAAAAAATTAATAAATTGTTCTTCTATATAATCTGGCTCCATAGATATAGCTCTATTTAAAGCAAATAACATATTTTTTTCTGGATTTTCTTCAATTTTTCTGATTTTTTTCATAGTTGCAATTGCATTTTTTCCATCAAGTTCACCATCACCTAAAGGAATAATCCATTTTACATTACCAAAAGAACCAACTTTTTTAATCTCTTCTAAAACTAATGAAGATGTTTTATTTCCTCCAACATCTACAATTATTTCATGGTTGTCATCCATAAGCATAAGTTCATCTAAATCTGATAATTTATTTGTACCTAGCATCTGTTTATCAACTATTTCTGTTCTTGTAAAAGACCTACTATCATTATTTTCATCATCTATTTCAATGTATCTGATTTTTTTACCATGTTTTTTATAAAGGTAAGGTGCAATTACTTGCATCGCAACAGTAGATTTTCCTACTCCACCTTTAGTTTGTGGAATTATAATCATCAATTAATCCTTTGGATTTCGTTTCATAAATTCGACAATTTTGCCATGAAATCTACAATAAACTTCATTTAATGTAATTTCATAACCATAAAGCTTTTTTATTTTATCGAAATTTTCATTAATTCCATATACTAGCCATGTCTGTATATCATCATATGTGTCAAATTCATAATTAAATCGTTTTAGAAGTCTAGCTGTATATTTATCAACAACCATATACTCTTGGTGACAAGCATAACACATAATTGCATCTTTTGTTTCTTGCCCTATTCCTTTTTGGTTAAGTAACCAAGAAGAGTAAACATTAGTTTGAAAAGTTTCAAAATCTGTAAACTCTTCTAATATATTTTTGCATAAAAGTTTTAATCTTTTTGATTTTTGATTTTTAAATCCACTAGGTGCAATTGCATTTGTCAATAACAAAATATCACTATTAGCTAAATTTTCTAAAGTCAAATAATCAAGTTTTTTCAAATTTTCAATTGATTTTTCTACATTAGTCCATTTTGTATTTTGTGTTAAAATTGCTCCTACTAAAATTTCAAAATCACTTGAACTTGGCCACCAATAGATTGGCTGTTTATCAATAAGATTTTGCTCTTTTAAAAACTTTAGTAGTTCATAAGAATTAGTTAAAGATTGCATCTGTAATTATTAACTCTTTTATATCACAAAACTTTTTTATTTTAAATGCATTAATTGCTTTTCCATCTTCAATATCTATTACCATCATTTGTAATACACTTTTACAACTATTTGGTACTTGAAAATGTCCACCTAAACCAGTTGTAGCTTTTTCAATTGGAACTTTACTATCCATACCAATTACGTTATCTCTACAACCAGTTAGTCCAATATCTGTCAAATAAGCAGTATTATCCATAATTTGTAAATCATCTGTTCCTACATGTGTATGTGTACCACAAATTGCACTTACTTGATTTTTTAGCATCATAAAAATAATTCTTTTTTCACTTGTAGCTTCACCATGAAAATCAATAAATATATTTTTTACATTATCTTCATGTAAAGAAGTTACTAACTTCTTTGCCCAATTAAAAGGATTTTCAACAGTTGGCATCCCAAATTGTCCCATTAAGTTAATAACAGCTAATTTTTCACCATTAACTTCTACAACTTTTACACCTGTGCCTACTAAACCTTCTGGATAATTATCAGGTCTTAAAACAGGTTTTGTTTCAAGTAGTGTAATCATCTCTTTTTTCTTATCAAAAGTATGATTACCTCCTGTAATAATATTAATGCCACTTTTTAAAAGTTCATCACAATTTTTTATAGTAAGACCAAATCCATGAGATGCATTTTCTGCATTTGCTATTACAAAATCTAAAGAGTATTCTTCAATTATTTTTTTTAGATTCTCTTTGATTATTTTACGTCCTGGCCTGCCTACAATATCACCAATAAAAGCTATTCTCATAATATTTCTCTATGTTTTTTTTGAAATTGTATTGTAATTATCTTTTATCTTATATTAGTCCTTATTTTTTTGGTTGAATAGAAGATTAAGAAAAAAACAGTAAAATCAATAGTGTATGCATTTTACATTATGTATAATGGAAAAAACTACGTAAAGGATTTTGATGAGTTCAAAACTAAACAAACATGTTTTTTTTATCTCCTCAGCACTAATTGCAGTATTGGCATTATTTGCTTCAATATTTCCAAAAGTTGCTGATGATTTTTTTAAAAGATTACAAGATGTAATTGTACAAAATGGTAGCTGGTTTTATGTATTAACAGTGGCGATTATATTAATCACTGTTTTTTATCTAGCTTTATCAAAATATGGAGATATTAAGTTGGGTCCTGATCACTCAACTGCTGATTATTCTTATATGTCATGGTTTGCCATGCTGTTTTCAGCTGGTATGGGTATTGGTCTTATGTTTTTTGGTGTTGCCGAACCTGTAATGCACTTTTTAAATCCTCCAGTTGGCGATGGAAGTACTATTGAATCTGCCAAAGAAGCTTTAAGAATTACATTCTTTCACTGGGGACTACACGCTTGGGCTATTTATGCTATTGTTGCAATTATACTGGCATTTTTTAGTTATAGACATAACCTACCACTTACTTTAAGATCGGCTTTATATCCATTAATTGGGGATAAAATTTATGGACCAATTGGACATGCAGTAGATATTTTTGCTGTAATTGGTACTTTATTTGGGATAGCAACATCTCTTGGTTATGGTGTTTTACAAGTAAACACAGGATTAAATTACTTATGGGGAGTTCCTGTAAATACAGTATCTCAAGTAATTCTAATCATAGCAGTAACTGGACTTGCAACTTTATCTGTTACAACTGGACTTGATAAAGGTATCAAGATATTATCAGAAATAAATCTTGTTTTAGCAGTATTACTTTTACTATTTGTATTAGTTGCAGGAAATACTATTTTCTTATTACAAGCTTATGTTCAAAATATTGGAGATTATGCTTCTAATTTACTGAAAAGTACATTTAATTTATTTGCCTATCAAAAAACCGATTGGCTTGGTGGATGGACTATTCTTTATTGGGCTTGGTGGATTTCTTGGTCACCATTTGTTGGTTTATTTATTGCAAGAATTAGTAGAGGTAGAACAATTAGAGAGTTTACATTAGGTGTACTTCTTGTTCCAACTGGTTTCACACTTATGTGGATGACTTTCTTTGGTAACTCTGCAATTAGTTTAATTTTAAATGATGGATTTACAGCATTTGGAGAAGTAGTTAAAAATAATGTTCCTATTGCAATATTTGCATTTTTAGAACACTTTAGTTTTAGTGGTTTAACTTCAATTGTTGCAACTGTTATGGTAATTGTATTTTTTGTTACATCTTCGGATTCTGGTTCTATGGTTATTGATATGCTTTGTTCAAATGGTAACGATGATACACCAATATGGCAAAGAGTTTATTGGGCAGTTGGAGAAGGTGTTATTGCATCAATTTTAATTTTAGCAGGTGGTCTTAGTGCATTACAAACAATGACAATTGCTAGTGCATTACCATTTTCTATTGTTCTTTTAGTTGCATGTTATGGCCTGATAAAAGCATTAAGAGTTGATATAGCAAAAAAAGAGAGTTTACAATATAACGCAACTCAAATGACTACCACAAATAATACAGCAGATTGGGATACAAGACTTAGTAACATTATTGATTATCCTTCAAAAAACAATGTTAAAAGATTTATTCAAAAGGTTGCAAAACCTGCATTAACTGATGTTGCTGAAGAGTTAAAAAAACATGAACTTGATGTTGCAGTTGCAGAAACAAGTGAAGGTGTAGCACTTACAGTTTATTTAGGAGAAGAAGGTAACTTTGGTGAAAATAAAAACTTTATTTATAAAGTAAAAATAGTTGCTAGAGTAAAACCTAGTTTTGCAGTTGATGAAAAATCAGAAGATGAAAGAACAGAAGATGAGTTATATTATTGTGCAGTTATTCACCTAATTGAAGGTGGACAAGATTATGATATTATGGGATGGTCAAAAGATGGTATTAGAAATGATATTGTTGATCACTACCAAAAACATATGCACTTTATTCATCTATTAAGTTAGTAACATTTGTTACTAGCTTAATCACTTAAAATATTTCTTGCACAAGAGATTGCACTAGAAAAAGCAAACTGAAAATTATATCCTCCAAGTTCACCTGTCACATCCAAACATTCACCTAAAAAATATAGATTTTTTTGTTTTAGACTTTCCATTGATTTTACATCAATTTCATCAGTGCAAACTCCACCTTTTGTAACTTCAGCTTTTGTATATCCAAAATTTCCAGCAGGTGAGAACTCATAATTATGAATTATTTCAAGTTTTTTTATCTCATCATTTGTTAGTTTATTACAAGGTTTATCTTCAAGTTCTATTGAGTTTAAAAACTCTTGCACAAATCTTTTAGGTAAAGGAAGTCTTGAACTAATTAAAGCATTTCCAACTAATACTTTTTTTATTTTTTTATCTGGTAAAAAATCAAAACTCATTTTTCCTTTTTTCCAATATAAAGAACTATTCAAAATAATTGGACCAGAACATCCTTTATGTGCAAAAAGTAGTGAACCATAAAAAGATTTACCTTCTACTTTTGCTTTTGCCATAATAGATAATCCACTCAATTTTTTAAACCAAAACTGTTCTTTTTGTACAGTAAAACCAACAAGTGCAGGATTTAAAGTATTTACAGTATGATTAAATTTTGAAGCAATATCAAAAGCAATTGAACTAGCACCTAAAGTTGTATAAGATAATCCACCAGATGCAATTATAAGTTTTTCTGCTTTTATTTGTGTTTTATTTGTTATGATTGTAAAAACCTCATCATCATAATTTACATCAAGAACTTTTGTATTCATATATTTTTTTATATGTGTTGTCAATCTTGTAAACATATCAATAACATCTTGAGAAGTTTTACAAAAATAAGTTCCTTTTATTAGTTTAGGATTTATTTTCGGATTAACTTTATTTTCATTTAAAAAGTTTAATAAATCTTGATTTGTAAAGTTTTTTAACACCTCTTTTACAAACTTTTTATTTCCTAAATAGTTATCACAAGTTACTAAATTATTAGTGATATTACATTTTGCTCCACCACTAACTTTTATTTTTTGACCTATTTTTTCATTTGTTTCTATTAAACAAATATTATCATCTCTTAATTGGCTTGCTAGCATAAGTCCACTAGCTCCTGCGCCTATTATTGCTATTTTGTAGATGTCTCTTCCTTTTTACATCTAAATACATTTATTCCATCATTATATGAATATTCTAATGTATAGTTATTTGCTTTTAAAATATTATGTATTATATATAATCCTAATCCAAATGAGTTAGCAGATTTATCTTCTGAAGCAAAAAATGGTTCATAATAAGAGGTTAAATCATATTTTAATCTCTCACCTCTATTTTCAAAAATTATATCTTCATTTTCAGATTTTACAGTAACTCTTTTATCACTTGAATACTTAAGTGCATTATCAATTAAATTCTTTACAGCAACTGTAAATAGTTTATAATTTATATAAAGTTTTTTATTTTCATATTTATTTTCAACTCTATCATCTTCAATCATTAATATATCTTTTGCATTATCAATAATATCATCAATATAATAGTGATTTTTTTCTATATTTTTTCTTGATGAAATCAACTCTTCAATTGAAGCAAATTCATTTATTAAAGACTCTAATCTATTAAATACTTCTCTTAATTTTTCATCATTTTGTTCACTATTTTCAATCTCTACTAAAAACTTACCTTTTGTTATTGGTGTTTTTAATTCATGCATTATATTTCTAATAAAAACATTTCTTGCTTCTTTAATATTTTTTAGCTTTTTGGCTGTATTTTTAAACTCCAATGCAAGTAATGAAACTTCATCTTTTCTATCTGTATTACAACACTCAAAATCAAAGTTTTCATCACCTAATGTTTTAACTTTGTCTTTTAATATTTTAAGTGGCATCAATTTTCTAAGTGTGATTAAATACATTAAAATAGCTGTTATTATCACAATTACAAATACCAAAATTATATATATATGAGTAAAATTATTATGGGTTGCTTCATCTTTTACAAGTAAAGTTTCATGCTTTTTCTTCATATAAATATAATTTTTCCCATCAAGTTTTAATATTCTTAATATATTTTTTCCTGAAGGATCTTTTCTTTCAACTAAAACAACTGTTTTAGGATTGTATGTTACTTTATTTATCTGTTTTGGAGGAACAATACTATAATTTATCTCTTCTAATGTTTTGAAAAAATCACTATTCATTCCACCTCTATGGTGCTGTCTTATTACCATTTTTATAATTGGAACATATTTTTCGATTAGTTGTTCTTCCACATTTTTATAATTATGAGTCATTAATATAGTAAAACTTGTAATTACTAAAATAATTGATATTATAAAACTTACTGTAATTGTAAAGAAAATTGATTGTCTATTCATTGTAAAAATTTATACCCCATTCCTCTAATTGTTTGAAGATATTTTGGTTCTTTTGAATTATCTTCTATTTTTTGTCTTATTCTATTTATTATAACAGCTAACGAACCTGAATTTTCATAATCATGATTTAATAAATCAGAATTATCAAATATCTCTTCTCTTGTTACAATAAAGCCCTCTCTTTTTATTAACAAAGATAAAACTTCATACTCAGCAGCAGTCAATTTAACATACTGACCTTTTTTAGTAATCTCTCTTTTTTCAGGGTTTAAAACAAATATTTTTTTCTTTGTATCTTCTACATCTTCTGTATTTTTATTATATCTTCTTAGAATTGTTTTTATTCTTACTTCTAATTCTCTTGGGTCATAAGGCTTAGGTAAATAATCATCTGCTCCAAGTTGTAAAGCTGTAACCTTATCTGTTATATCACTTCTTGCACTTGAGATAATTATTGGGATATTATATTTATCAACAACCTCTTTACATACATCAAGTCCATCCATTCCAGGAAGTGTTAAATCTAATATCAATAAATCAAATTTTTCTAGTCTTAAACTTGAAAGAGCCAAAAATGGCTCTTCAAAATTTGTAACTTCTATATTGAATTTTTTAAGATATTGAGTTAATAACTCAGCTAGTTGAATATCATCTTCAACCATCGCAATTTTTATCAAAAATTATCCTTTAAATCTGCTTGTTTTTAAATCTAATAATACTTTAAACTGCTCTTTTTGTTCTTTTGTTAAGATATCATAAATATCTGAAACCATTTGTGCTTTTAATTTTATCATATTCTCTCTTTTAGTAGAAAGAATTTTTATAAACTTATTTTTATCAAATTCAGTTTTACTAAATGCATCATTTATTGTTTGCATTTTACCTCTGTTTGATTTCATAATATCTGCAATTTTACTCTTTTGTTCTGTTGATAAGTTTAACTGTTTAACTACTCCAATAATACCATGGTGTTTATGATGATACCCTTTTTTATTCATCTTCATTGAAGCTTTATCTTTATTCATAAATTGACAATTTTGTCCACCATTATTTTGATATGCAAATAATCCTGTTGTTAATATTGTTGTAGCCAAAGTTGCCGCTAAAATTTTTCTTTTCATTTTATCTCCTATATATTTTTGATATGAAAATTATAAAATATCCTTTTTAACAACTTATAAACTCTTTATTAACAAAGCTTAATGAGTATTAATGAAATATAACAAAATAGAGATAATCTTTTATTATTATAAATATAATTTTTAGTTAAAATAGTAAAAAGCTATTGGAGTAATTATGATACGAAGAGATTTTTTTAAGTACTCACTATTTGCAGCAACACTTCTTACAACAAATAGTGCAATTGCTTCTATTCCAAAAAAAGATAAAAAAAGTAAAGTTGTTATATGTGGAGGAGGTTTTGCTGGACTGACTTGTGCAAAAACACTAAAACAATTAGATAAAAATATAGATGTTACTTTAATTGAGAAAAACAATAATTTTTCTTCTTGTCCTTTTTCTAATTTATGGTTAGGAGAAGTAGGAAATATATCTTATGAAGATTTAAATTACGATTATTATAAAACAATAGAAAAAAATAGTTTTAATTTTGTAAATGAAGAGATTATAAAAATAGATAAAAATAAAAAGTTAGTCTACACAACAAAAAATATTATAGAATATGAATATCTTATTTTAACTCTTGGAATTGATTATAATTATGAAAAAATATTCAAAGATAAAAAAAGTATTCAAGAGTGTAAAATAAAAGCACCAGCTGCACTTAAACCTGGAAGTGAACATCTTGCTTTAAAAAGAATGGTAAAAAACTTTAAAGGTGGAAACTTTATCATATCTGTACCAAATGGTGCTTATAGATGTCCTCCTGCACCATATGAAAGAGCTTGTATGATTGCAAACTATTTTAAAAAGCATAAAATTAAAGGTAAAGTTATTATACTTGACCCACGAGATAAACCAGCTGCAAAACCATATAAGTTTTTAAAAGCTTTTGAAGAGTATTACAAAGACTTTATTATTTACAAACCATATAGTGAATTTAAAAAAATCAATTTTGAAAACAAAACAATCACATATAAAAATTTTGATGAGAATCAAATTGAGTATATAAATAAAAAAATAGATTTTGAAGAAGCAAATATCATTCCACCAAACCAAGCAAATGCTTTAATAAAAAAATCAAATTTAGAAGTTGATGAAATGGGTTGGGCAAAACTTAGAAAACCAACTTTTAGATCAACTAGTTCTGAAGATATTTATATTGTAGGAGATTCACAAGGAGAATATGCTTTTGCGAAATCAGCACAAATGGCAAATTCGTGTGCATATATTGTAAGTGAAGAGATAGCAAGTAGAATAAAAAACAAAATTTTTGATTATAAAAATAATATGCCAGGGAATGTTTGTTATTCAATGGTTACTGAAGATAAAGCTGTTTCTATTATGCATAATTTTAAATATGAAGATACTTTTATTCCAAGTTATGAGATTTCTGAAATTTCACATGATGTTGCAGTTGGGGCAAAAGGTTGGTATTTTGGGCTTATAAATGATATTTTAGAAATTTAATTGATAAAGAGTATTAAAATCCACTTTTTATACACTTGTATTATTTATAATTACAATGTGAAAAACATATTAGGACTCAATGTTTTCTTCCTTTAAAGAGAAAGTTCTCCCTCTTTCTCTTTTTTTATTTCCCAACCATTATTTATTTTCTCAAGTATTTCAATGTTGCAGCGATGATATCGTCATCATCTTTACTTGATGATTTTATATTATCTTTTGTATCATCATTTTTAATAAAAGTTATATTCATCTCATATGAACTTATCTGTTTTATATTTTTATTTATAGCAAATATTTTAATTAAAATAAGTTCTAAAAACTGTTTTGTAGGAATATCTGGTTTACCAAATCTATCTTCCATCTCTTCTTCTATTGCATAAACTTCTTCTTTTGTAGTTGCTTTACTTAGTCTTCTATAAAGTTCTAGTCTTACTCTATCTTCACTAATATAATCACTTGAAATAAATGCACTAATTGCTAATTTTATATCAACTGATTTATTCTCTTCTTTTGTTTCACCACTTAAAGTTGCTAATGCATCTTCTAGCATTTTTAAATATAATCCATACCCAATTTGTTTTATATGTCCACTTTGAGCTTCACCAATTATATTTCCACCACCTCTGATTTCTAAATCTTGATAAGCAAGCGCTGTTCCACTTCCTAAATATGAGTTAGATTCTAAAGCAACCAATCTTTTAATTGCATCACTTGTAATTGCTTTTTTATCTTCAACCACATAGTAACAAAAACCTTCTTTGTCACTTCTACCAACTCTTCCTCTTAATTGGTGTAAATCAGCAATACCAAATCTATCTGCACCATCAATAATAATAGAGTTTGCATTTGGTAAGTGAAGTCCTGATTCAACTATTGAAGTAGCAAGAAGAATATCAAACTCTTTATTTTCAAATGCATCAATTATTTTCTCTGCATCAGCTGGTTTTATTTTTGAGTGAATTACTTCTACTTTAATATTTGGAACTATCTGTTCAATATCACTTTTTTTAGCTTCTATTGAGGCAATATTATTATGAACATAAAAAAGTTGTCCACCTCTTCTTTTTTCTCTTAAAATAATCTCTTTAATAAGCTTTTCACTAAACTCTTTAACATAAGTTCTAACACCAAGTCTTTCATGTGGAGGAGTAAGTAAACTACTCATTCCTTTTAATTTACTAAGTGCTAAGTTTAATGTTCTTGGAATTGGTGTTGCACTCATTGAGAAAATATGAACATCCTCTCTTAATGATTTTAATTTCTCTTTTTGTTTTACACCAAATTTATGCTCTTCATCAATTACTACTAAAGCTAAATCTTTTGTTTTTACTCCAAGAAGTGAATGTGTTCCAACTACAAATTGAATTTCACCGCTTTCTAAACCTTTTTTTACTTGATTTTTCTCTTTTGTTGTAGATTTTCCATCAAGCTTAGCCATAGAAATTCCATACTCTTTAAATCTTTTTGCCATTCCTTGATAGTGTTGCGTTGCAAGAAGTGTTGTAGGACATACAAAAATTGCTTGATATCCATCTAATAAAGTTGCTAATATTGCATTCATTGCAACTTCTGTTTTACCAAATCCAACATCACCAGAAAGTAATCTATCCATTACTTTTCCACTACTTAAATCTTCAAAAATCTCTTTTATACTTCTTGACTGATCTTTTGTATATTCAAATCCAGAACTTTGTTGAAAGTCTAATAAAAGCTGTTTATTTGTATTTATTTTAATACCATTTACAAGCTCTCTTGCAGCTGCTATTTTAATAATATCATTGGCAATTGCAAAAAGTTTATCTTTAACTTTTTGTTTTAATTTGGCAAAACTTCCTTTTCCTAATTTATCTACAACAGCATACGAACTTCCATCAGCTACATATCTATCAATTAAATCAAGATTTTCAACTGGAATTAGTAATTTATCATCACCTGCATATAAAACTACAACAAAATCTCGTTTTGCTCCCATTACAGTAACAGGTTCTATTCCTGAATATTTCCCAATACCATGTTTTTCATGAACTACAAAATCCCCTTCTTGAAGCTCATCAAGAACTAGTTTTACTCTTTTCTTTCTTCTTTTTTTAATCTCTTTATTTAAAGAGATAATAATTTCATCATTACCAACTAGATTGATAATATAAGGTTTAATAATATAGTTTATTTTATTATCAGATAAATCTAAATCAAAACCTTTGATTTTTGCTTCACTAGAAGAGATGATTGTAATTTTTTTATCTTCATGAAAAGTTAAAAAATCATGTAGATTTGCAACATCTACTTCTTTATATTTTTTTGATTTTGGAATTATAGGAGTTTGTAAAAACTTCTCTTTTGCAATTCTTTTTTCTTCAAATACATAAACTTCATCTAACTCATCTAAAGCTTCATAAGTTATATAACTATTCAGAACAGATGGTAGATATTCACCTAAATCATTTAAATACCAAAATCCTAAAGAGTGTATATCTTTTACAAATGCATCAGATTCTACTTGTTGAACTTCATCATTTAACTCTTCAAATGTAGTTTCATCAAGTGCTAAAAAAGCAGGACTTATATCAAAACTTTCAATCTCTTCTTTAAAAGACTTTTGGTCTTCTATATCAAATTTTCTAATACTTTCAACTTCATCATCAAAAAGTGAAATTCTATATCCAAAATCACTTCCTAAAGGGCAAATATCAATAATATCACCTCTAAAAGATACTTCTGATTGAGAAGTAACAATATCAACAAAGTAATATCCCCAGTTGTAAAGTTTTGATTTAAATTCTTCTATGTTTATTGTATCTGCAAAATTTACAGTAAATGTATCAAAACATTTCTGTTTTGGCATTGCATATGAAATAGTTCTTATTGGAGAAATAAGTATTTTTTTCTGTTTTTTATAGTTATAAAAACCACTCAATTCTTTTGTAATAGATTGTAACTCTTCACTAAAAGATAGTAAGTCATCTCCAAAATTGGCTCTGAAATCTGCTAGCACAAAGGCTTCGTATCCATAGTAAGATACTATGTCTGAAGCTACTTGTGCTTGTTTATCGTCATTTACGATTATTAATTGGCAGTCATTCTTTTCTGAAAAAAAATCGAAGATATTTTTCATTAATTATTGTACTTTTTCAAAGTCATTTGTATTTTTATCAAATTTATAAGCTTGCCAAGGTAAATCTCCAATTTGGAAAATCATACCACAATCATCAAAACCTGATTTTAAAAGCCCTTTTCTAAAAATTTCTAAAATAAATGCTTTTGTACCAAATGTACCAGTTGTACTTTTCCCTGAATATGCATATTTTTCACCTTCAACGATTTTAAAACCCTCTTTAGTTATATGCTTTTCAAAAACTTCTTGGTCTTTTAAACCCTCAAGTTCTAATACTACTAATACTTCTAATTCTTCTTGTTCTTCCATTATGTTCTATCCTACTAAAATAGTCGTAATAAATCCAATAAGGCCACCAAAAACAGCCCCCCAAACTACTAACCAACCTAAATGTTCTTTTATCATTTTTTGAACTATTTGTTTTACCATTTTAGGTGTTAGCTCGTCTAATCGTTTATTAACTATATTACTTACTTTTTCATAAATATCATCAGTTACATCTTTGTTTTTTAAACTTTGATGTAACGCATTTTGAAAAGTCTCATTTTTTGAGATATTTACAATTGCACCTTTAAGTTTATCTACAAAAGGCTCTTTTAAAGGTTCTAGTGCCTGTTCACCACCAAACATTCCTAACATTCCACCAAAAGAAGAGCTCATAACTGCTTCTTTCAAAGAATCAAATGCTGGAGTAAAATCAGTTTTTTCTAATACTAATGATAAATCAAACTTTGAGTTATCACTACTAATTTCCTCTTCAAAGAATTTATTTAAATTCTCTTTTGTAAAAAACTCATTCATCATAAGTGAATGTATAGCAGATTTAAAGTCTTCAAATCTACTTTCAACTACACCACTTCCATATAAAAAAGGTACTTTTTCAAATAACATATGTATTGCAATAGCATTTGTTATTGCTCCACTAAATGCAAATAACCCAATCATTAATAAAAGATTATTATCAGCTAAATAACCTATAACAATTAGTAAAAAAGCTAAAAAATTTGAAATAAATGATTTATTCATTTATACCCTTTCTTATATTTTGCGAGATTTTACCATATTTTTTATCAAAAAAAAGAAAAGTAACCTTTTGTAACTTAGATGTAACTGTGATTAATTAAACTTTTGATAAAGGATTATAATGATAAATGTAGAAGAAGAAATAATAAAAAAATTTCCAAAAATAAACCAAAATGGCAATTTTTTAAATAAATCAATTTTGACAATTGCAAAAAAAATAGTACACGAAGAACATATAAATGATTTTTTGAGTAAAAACTCTCATTTAAAAGGTTTTGAGTTTGTTGATGCGGTGTTAGATTATTTCGATTTTGACTACACTGTTTCAAATAATCATATTCAAAATATACCTACAACAGGAAAAGTAGTAATAATTGCAAATCATCCGTTGGGAGGATTAGATGCTCTTTGTTTATTAAGACTTATTGGAAATATTAGACAAGATGTAAAGATTGTTGCAAATGATTTTTTAGTTGGAATTGACGCACTAAAACCACTTATGATTCCAATAGATAATTATAAAATGAGACAATCAAAAAATGATATAAAAGCAGTTTATGAAGCTTTAAACAATGAAGAAGCAATCATAATCTTTCCAGCAGGAGAAGTAAGTCGTGCAAGTGCAAAAGGAATAAAAGACCCAATATGGAATAAAGGTTTTTTAAATTTTGCAATAAATTCAAATGCTCCAATTTTACCCATTTTTATTGATGGGAAAAACTCAAAAATATTTTATACAATGTCAGTAATAAACAAAACTTTTTCAACTCTACTTTTATCACATGAAATGTTTAAAAACAAATCTAAAAATATAAATATAAAAATTGGTGAGATAATATCAAATGAACATATAAAACCAAAAGGAATAAATAAAAAGTTTCTTGTAAATCTATACAAAAAACATCTATATGCACTAAAAAAAGCAAAGAAATCTTTTTTTATAACGCAAAAAGCCATAGCTCATCCACAAAATAGAAAAGATTTAATTAGTGAATTAAAAAATTCTAAACAAATAGGAGAGACAAAAGATGGTAAAAAAATCTATTTATATGATTATCATGAAGACTCAACTGTTTTAAAAGAGTTAGGTAGATTAAGAGAACTTAGTTTTAGAAAAGTTGGTGAAGGGATAAATAAAAAAAGAGATACAGATAAATATGATATTTATTATAGACATATTATTTTATGGGATGAAAATGATTTAGAAATTGTAGGTTCATATAGAATTGGAGATGGAGATTTTATAAATAAAAATATTGGAGTAAAAGGTTTTTATTCAAATACACTATTTAAGTATCATAATGATTTTTCACCATATTTAAAAAACTCAATTGAACTTGGAAGAAGTTTTGTTCAACCAAAATATTGGGGAACAAGAGCACTTGATTATTTATGGTATGGAATTGGAGCATATTTAAGACAAAATCCCCATGTAAAATATATGTTTGGTCCTGTATCTATCTCTGCTTCATTCCCTAAAGTTGCAAAAGATATGCTGATATTCTACTATTCTCACTACTTTTTAGGTAAAGATATAGTTGAAGCTAGAATTCCTTATCAATACTCTTCAAACCTACAAGATTTAAAAGATATATTTTGTATGGATGATAGAAAAAAAGATTTTAAAATATTAAAATCATCACTTAATACTATGGGTGTTGCTGTTCCTACTTTATTTAAACAATATGCAGAAGTTTGTGAAGATGGTGGTGTTGAATTTTTAGGATTTAATATTGACCCAGATTTTAGTGATTGTGTTGATGGCTTTATTTTAGTAAAAATCGATAAATTAAAAGAGAATCAAAGAAAAAGATACATAGGTTAAAATCTATTTTACTTATGTATCTTCTAAAGTTGATGTAATTAAAAATTTTGCACCATCTTCATACTTATATTTTACTTCTCCAAAGAGTTGAAATCTAACAATTGTATTAATAAGTTTTAATCCCAATGTTTTATCAGATATATTCTCAAAATCATTTTTTAGCCCTACTCCATTATCTTTTACAATCATTGTTAGATTTGTTTTGTTTTTTGATATTTTTATATTTAACTTTGGATTTTTATTATCTTTAAATGCATACTTAAAAGAGTTTGTAATTAACTCATTTAATATTATTGCATAAGGCATTGCTTTTTCTATATTTAGCTCAATTTCTTCTACTTCTAAACTTATATCTACACTATTTGAATTATTACTGTAAGAGCGTGAAATTATATTAACCAAATCTTCAACATAATTTTTTAAAGATACAAAATTTATATTTTGTGATTCATACAATTTTCTATGCAATAACTCCATAGTAAAAATTCTCTCTTTTATATCAACTAAAGCTTTTTTTGTCTTTTCATCTTGAACTTCTTCTTCTTGAAGTTCTATTAATCCAATAGTTAATGCCAAATTATTTTTTACTCGATGATGTATCTCTTTTAAAAGTAAATCTTTTTCTTCTAGTGATTTACTTATCTCTTTTGTTTTCTCTTTTACTTTTATATCTAAAGTTTTAATACTATTTTCAAAAAAGTTTAACATTGAATCAAAAGCTTGACCTAAATTCCCAATATCATCTTCACCTTTTACACCACTTCTAATATTTTTATGTCCTTGATTTACTTTTATTGCAGTTTTTGTAATAGTATTTATATTTAATAGTGTTTTTCTAAAGAAAAGTAAAATCATAAAAAGACTTATAACAATAGCAAGTAATGTCTCTTTTAGTAAAAATGACAAACCTGCATCTTTTTTATTATCTATTTCATCTTTATTTACTGTGTGTACAAGGAAAAAATATCTATTTTTTCGTTCACTTAATTTTATAACCCATGTAAAGACTTCTTTATTATCTAGCTTATGTAAAATTGGAGTTTTTTCATTTGAGTTTAAAAGTTCATTTAGTGTTAACTTTCCAGTTGGTATATTTTTTACATTTGATAAATTACTTATAGTATATTTATCTTTTTTTATATCATAAAGAACCTCATCTTTTTTATCTAAAGCTTTAGGATTTAACCAAAATAGAGCTGTTCTTTCACTCTGTAAATTTTCATCATCTAATAAATTTGCATATATATTATTCTTTAGACTTTTTTCAAAACTTCCATGATTTATATTTAAATCTCTTTTTGTACAAGACAAAGACAAAATGATGTTGCTATTTTTAAATTTATGATTATAAAAATATACTATTTTTTTAGCATAAAAAAAAGTATTTTCATCAATTTTTTTATTTATCCAAAAATCAAGATTTTCTATATTGTTATATGAAAAATAGTTTTGATTTTTGATTTTTTCAGACTTTAAATTTTTTGAACTTATTATATAAGAACACATACTAAGTATTTTGTTTTTATCTATTTTAGATAATAAATCTTTTTTATTTGAACTACTTGTTAAATCAATATTTCTTATCTCATTTATTATCTTTTCTTTATATAAACTAATCTCTAAGTTTGATTGCATTTTTAAAGATTGACCTATTACATTAAACTGCTTTTTTATCAAACCTAGAGTTTTAGAGATATTATTTAGTATCTCTTTTTCATTTTGTTCTTGTATTTTTGGAATTGTAAGAACAGCTCTTGCTGCTAGAAAAATCATAATTATAAATAAAAAAGAGAAAATAACCTTTGTAGCAAAAGAGTAAGTTTTTAATCTAAATACATTACTCATTTTTTTCTATTACTTTTACTTTGTATCCCTCTTCATAATAATTTTCAAAAGGGTTACAACCTAGTTTATTTTTTAATCTATAAATCAAAGACCTTAACTTTGATAAATCATATACATCTTCTCTCCAAATAAAATTAAAGATTGTATCAAAGCTTATTATTTTCCCTGCATCTTTTGTAAGAATTTCAAATAGTTTTTTTTCATTTTTTGTTAGTTTAAAAATTGTATCATCAATATAAAGTTCACATAAAACTTTATTATATTTTATATTATTTTCTAAATATACAAAATCACTATCTTTTGGGTTTAAAGTCTTTTTATTTTTGAAAAAATATTGATGTTTATGTAGTGCTGTATTAATTGCTGCTTTTAACTCTTCATTTCTGCAAGGTTTTATTAAATATGCATAAGGTTCTGATTCCATTGCTTGATTTAAAATATTATCATTATAGTAAGATGTCAAAAAAATGATAGGAATATTAAAACTTTTCCATAAATAATTAGCTACATCTATACCTGTTTTTGTTGAGTTTAAATTTATATCAACAATGGCAATATCAGGAAAATTATTTTGTGCATGAACTATTGCATTATTTGCTGTTGTTGCTATTCCACTTACTTTTAAACCCATTTTTTTTAAGTTTAATTCCATTGCCATTGCTAAAATAGGTTCATCTTCTACAATCATAATATTAAAATCTCTATTTGCAATTAAATTACTTGACAATTATTTACCTCATGGTTTTTATTTTTGATAATCATACTCAATATTGTATAAAAAACAATTTAAATTCAATTTTATTAGCATTATTTTATCTACAAAAAGATACAATCTGCTTCCTTTTATAATTTTGATACTGATTATTAAAATATCATTATTTAATCATTTTTCACAATTATAATTATTAAAAAATTTAAATTATGGACAATATATGAATATACTTAGATTTGTAAATGCTGTATTTATCGGTTATTTAGTCTCTTCACTTAGTACGATTACATTAAGTTTAGCTCTTCCTTTTTCAAACAAAACAGAATCTATTTTATTAGCTTCAATGTTAAGTTTTATAATATGGTTAGTTGTAATCTTATACTCGTATAGTACACATAATATAAAGAGATTTTCTTTAATATTAATAGTTATTTGTTTGATTCTTTTTCTTTTAAATAATTATGTATTTGGAATAAAAGGTTAATTATGGAAAATAGTTTTAAACAATCAATGAGATGGCTACATACATACAGTGGATTAATTGTAGGATGGCTTTTATTTGCTATTTTTGTGACAGGTACAACTTCTTTTTATAGAACTGAGATAAATACTTGGATGAAACCTGAACTTCAATACTCAAAACCTAGTATTGAAACTATAAATATTGCAAAACAAAAAGCACTAGAATTATCAAACAAATCAAAAATTCAAGTTACTTTACCAAATAGTCGTTCAAATTATATCTCTATTATGTGGTTTGAAAAACAAAAAAATTCAAAGAAACCAAGTAGAGTTATAAAATATTATGATGCATCAACAGGTGCTGAAATAACTCCAAGACAAACACGTGGTGGAGATTTTTTATATAGATTTCACTTTGAACTTTATGGTATTCCAAAATTTGCAGGAAGATGGATAATATCAATCGCAACTATGTCTATGCTTGTTGCAATTATTACTGGTATTATAATTCATTCAAGAATATTCAAAGATACTTTTACATTTAGAAATAAAGCAAATCCAAGAGGATGGATGGATGCACATATTCTTCCAGCTGTTGCTGCACTTCCTTTTCATATTATGATTACTTATTCTGGGTTATTGCTTTTTATTAGATTAATAATGCCATGGGGAATTGATGCAGTTTATCAAAATGATTTTAGAACATTTTTTAA
Organism: Arcobacter sp. CECT 8986; assembly: GCF_004116725.1. Lineage (NCBI taxonomy): Bacteria > Pseudomonadati > Campylobacterota > Epsilonproteobacteria > Campylobacterales > Arcobacteraceae > Arcobacter > Arcobacter sp. CECT 8986. The sequence continues at coordinate 97,533 of NZ_PDKG01000004.1, forward strand.
AGATTTTTCTATATTAAAACAGATGCCTATGGATAAACCATCGAAAAATAGTTCACACTACGTGTTAGAAAAAAAGAATTTAGATAATATTTTAGAAAAAGCAAATAATATTTGGCCTAATAATATAGGTTCATTTTCAATCGATAATGAAAATGGTTCAAAAATAGAAGTTAGTCCAAAAGAAAAAAGTTCAATATACTCTTTAAGATTTGATAGAGAATATGCAATTTATGATGCAAAAAGTACAAAATTAATTTATCAAAGTAAAACACCAGCAGGAGATAGTGTAGTTGCAAAAACACATGCTACTTTTGAAACTTTACATAGAGCAAGATTTGCAGACTCATTTATGAGATTTATATTTTTTATATGTGGAGTAAGTGGTATTGTTTTAGCTGGAACAGGATTAATTCTTTGGGTAGAAAAAAGAAAGAAAAAGTATGAGAAAAAGAAATCTTATGGATTTTTTGTTGTTGATAAATTAAATATAGGAACAATTGCTGGTCTTTTTATTGCAACTGCAGCATATTTTATTGCTAATAGAATTATTGGATTTGATATTGAAAATAGACAAAATTTTGAGATAAATATATTTTTTATTGTATGGTTATTATCTTATGTTTATGCATTTTTTAGAAATAGTAAAAAAGCATGGATTGAGCAATTTGCTATTGCATCAGTTTTATATCTTTTAATACCTATAATAAATCTTATTATTTATAAAGATGGTGTATTTCAAAGGGATTCTATTTATAACTATTTTGATATATCTTCTCTTATTTTATCTTTTATTTTTGCAGTTGGTACATATTTTTTAAGAAGAAAATATGTAAAAGGAGCGATTAAATGATTTTAAATATTTTTTTAATTTATGTATCTTTACTTTTACTTGCACTTAGTATAAATAAACACTACAAACTACTATTTTCAAAAGATATAAATAAAAAAACAGTAAGGTTATTTAGACTGATTGGCTATATTGTTTTAGTTATATGTTTGGGTATATTTATAAATTTAAAAGGTCTATCTTTAGGTACTACATATTTTGTAGGAATTTTAGCTCCTTTAATATTTTTTATATCTTTACTTTTTACTTATCAATCAAAACATATAATAAAATATACTCTTATTTTATTTTTAATCTCTATGTTTTTTACAATTTATTAAAAAAAATCACATATTAATAAAGTTTTTTAAACTTTATTAATGTATATTTCCACTTAATTTTTAAATGATTTTAATTATGACTATCAAAATATCATTTTTTTAACATTATTCAATTATAAAATACTATTAACAAAACACAAGGAGAATTGATGAATTTTAAAAGACACTTAGTCGCTTCATTAGCAATATTTAGTTCATTAACATTAGCAAATGCAGCTGATGAAAACTCTGTGGGAGATGTAACTGTTGTAAGTGCAGCAGGTTTTGATCAAAATATAACTGACGCTCCTGCAAGTATTTCTGTAATTACAGCTGCTGAATTAGAAAAAAAATCTTATACTGATATTAGTGATGCATTAAAAAATGTACCAGGAGTTTATGTAGCTGGTGGTGGTTCTAATCAATCTATTATGATTAGAGGTATGAGTTCAGGATATACACTATACTTAATAGATGGTCGACCAATGCAAGGTGGAGATGCTTTTGAGTTAAATGGGCAATTAAAAGGTGCTCAAATGAACTTCTTACCTTCAATTGATGAAATTGAAAGAATTGAAATTATTAGAGGTCCAGCATCTTCAAGATATGGTTCTGATGCTATGGGTGGGGTAATCAATATCATTACTAAAAAAAATGTAGATAAATTCACTGCAAAAATATCAAATGAATATATTATGGCTGATTCAGACAATGAAGTAAATAATGATTCAATACAAACAAATTTATATATTAGTACACCATTAATTGATAAATTATTATCTTTTTCTGTTACTGGTTCTTTTTTAAATCAAGATGAAAGTGATTTTAATACAAATAATACAAAAAGTGCAGGAAGTGATCCAGAATACAAAAGAAAAAGTATAAATACAAAATTTACATTAACACCAGATGAACACAATAAACTTACTTTTGGATATATGTACTCAAAACAAGAAAGAACATGGAACGAAGGTAAAAGTATAGCTGATGGTGAAGAGGATACTTATCAAAAGTCTATAAAATATAACTACTCTTTAGCACACGATTTAAAATTTGATGATTTTATTATGAATTCATATGTTAATTATGATAAAGCAAAAAACCCTACAAGAACAAATGCAAATACAGGAAATGGTGTAGAGTTTGAAACATTAACTTTAAATACACAAGGTACATATTTCTTTGAATCAAATGCATTATCAATGGGAATTAACTATAAAAAAGAGAAATTAGAAGATGGTGCTACAAATGGTCTTAGTGATGCTATTACAAAAATGGATAGATACCAATATTCAATATTTTTAGAAGATGAAATTACTTTAACAGATGATTTATTTTTAACATTAAGTGGTAGATATGACTACAATGAAGAGTTTGGAAGTCACTTTAGCCCAAAAGCATATTTAGTTTATCATCTTGCTGATAACTGGACTGTAAAAGGTGGAGTTACAAGTGGTTATAAAGCACCTTCTTTAAGACAATCTGCAACGGATTTTGCTGGAATTTCAAGAGGTGGAGTAATGTTAGGAAATCCTGATTTAACACCTGAAAAGACTTTAAATTACGAAACAGCAGTTGCGTATGATAATCCAAATGCAGGATTAAAAGCTAGTTTAACACTTTTTCAAACAGATTTCAAAGATGCAATTAACAGAACTGATAGATTTTGTCCAGCAAATCAACCTTGCGTGTATAAAAGAAATACTTACCCTAGCCATCCATATGGATATACAGCTTATGAAAATGTAGATGAAGCTCAAATTCAAGGTATTGAATTTACAACTGATTATCAAATCACACCTACTTTATCATATAGACAAAGTTATACATATACAGATTCTGAGCAAAAATCAGGTGATAACAAAGGTGACCCTTTAAATGATATTTCTAAACATATGTTTAATGCAGGACTTGATTGGGAAGCTACACCAGCACTTCTATTATGGACACAAGTAAATTATAGAGGTAAATCAGCAGGAAGTATTCCAAGAGGTGGAGATTCTTTAGAAAAAGACCCTTCATATACTTTTGCAGATGCAGGATTAGTTTATGATGTAAATAAAAATGTAAAACTAAAATTTGGTGTTTATAACATTGCAAATGAAGAAGTTACATCAGATGATTATAGTATGGTTTTAGATGGAAGAAGATATAGCTTTGCTATGGATATAAAATTCTAAAATATTAATCAAATAAAAGTAAAGAATTATATTCTTTACTTTTAGATTCTATAATTTGGTAAAGAGCAACTTCTTGTCTCTTCTACAATTGCTTGAGATAAAACCTCATCTTCTATAATAATATGCTCTAAATGTAATCTTTCAAGTTGTTTAGCTTCACTATTTCTTCCAACTTTTACAATTGTTTTACTATTATGAGTTAAATCATTTATAACTTCACAAATTAATGTTAATTTTTCTGGATTATCAATTGCTACAATAGTTGCAGCTGATTTTGTAATATTAACTGAATTTAAAATAGTTTTACTTGCTGCATTTCCAAATATAATTGGCTCATCATTATCTTTACCTATTTTAAAATATTTCATATTATGCTCAATAATATAATATTTTCTACCTTCAAGTTTTAGTTTTTCAACAATCTCTTGACCTAGATGACCAAAACCAATTACAACAATATGTCCTTGTGTATCTTTATCTACTTGAAGAGTATCAACTATTTGTAATGTATCATCAGGAACTAATTTTGAAGCTAATGATGATAGATTTTTAAGAACAATTGGAGTTAAAATCATAGAAATTACAATTGTTACAATTAATATTTGAGAATATGTTGGGTCTATTAAAGAGTTACTTCTTGCAAGTTCTAAAACAGCAAGTGAAAACTCCCCTATTTGTACTAAAGATAGTGCAGTTTTAAAAGCAACTCTTTTTGTATCATCTATTCTAACTAATAAGTAAATAATTGTATATTTTAAAGATAATAAAACAGGTAATAAAATCAATATAGTTACAATATTATTAATAATTATATTAAAGTTTATTTGCATCCCAACTGTTACAAAGAAAACACCTAATAAAAGATTTCTAAAAGGAATTAAATCTGCTTCAACTTGATGTTTAAATTTTGTTTCACTAATCATCATTCCTGCAATAAATGCTCCTAATGAATAAGAAAAACCAAAATAGTGAGCAATATATGATGCGCCAATAGCAATAAGTAAAACAGAACCTACAAATAACTCTTCAGATTTTGATTCACTTACATATTCAAAAAATGGCTCAAGTAGATATTTTCCAACAACATATAATAATAAAATTAATATCGCAGCAGCAATTGTTGTATGTGCAATAATATTAAAAATAGATTTATCATCACCAGTACTAAAAATAGAAATCATAAGTAAAATAGGAATAACCGCAATATCTTGCATAATCAATATTCCTAAAACTCTTCTTCCATATGGCTTTTTTATTTCACCATTTTCATTATATATTTTTAATACAATTGCTGTTGAAGATAAAGATAAAGCTGCACCTATTATAAGTGAAGTTTTATAATCAAATTTTAGTATAAACATACAAATTAGAAATACAAAGAGCGTTGTTACTACTATTTGTAAACTACCAGTAAATAAAACTTCTCTTCTCATTTTATTTAGGTGTTGAATAGAAAACTCAAGCCCAATAGTAAACATAAGAAAAACAACACCAAACTCTGCAATCTCTTTTAAATCGTGGTTATTAACTGCATTATGCAAATCAAAAACATACGCAATTATCGTACCTGTTATAATATAACCTATAATCGTTGGTAAATGAACCTTTTTTAAAATCAGATTTACAACAACAGCAATAAATATAGTCCAAACAATTATTCCTAACATTTCTCATCCTATAGTTTGTTTGTAATGCATCTGCTTATAACCTTCCATTCTTTTCTTATAAGCAGAATTTAACATAGCATTTTTTGAATCTAAAAAATCAATAGCAAGACACTCTTGCCCATCTCTTCCCACTCTTCCTAAATATTGAATTAACCTTCCATAATAAGAAATAGGAGTAGCAAAAAGTATTGTATTTAAATGAGGAAAATCTATTCCTTCTCCAAAATATGATGTTGTTGCAAGTATCAAACTTTTTGTTTTAACTTGTTTCATATTTTCATTTTGTTCTTTTTTATTCATGCTTCCATGAATACAAACAAAATCAATATTTTCTTTTTTTAGCATCTCTTCTAAAAAATTTAAGTGCTCTATTCTATCACTTAGAACCAAAATCTTTCTTTTTATATTATTTTTTATTTCATTTAAAATCAATAAATTTCTAGTTTGATTAGCACAAAGTTCATTTATCAATGTGGCATAATTATCAGCATTACTTTCAAAATCAGTTCTAATAATTTTCAGTTTATTAGTTGTTGTTTTTTTCTTTTTATACTCATATGAAATATCACCTAATTGCTGAAATAAAATTGGGTCTAAACCATCTTTTCTTTTTGGTGTTGCACTAAGTCCTAAAACATATTTACCATGGAACTGTTTTATAATTTGTTCAAAAGTAACTGCTGGAATATGGTGACACTCATCAACAATTACAAAAGAGTAATCATTTATAATATCAGGGTCATTTTTTAAACTCTGCATTGTTGCAATATCAATAACACCTGTTAGTTTATTTTTACCTTTTCCTAAATATCCAATATCTTTTTTTGTATATCCAAAGTAATCAACAAATCTTTGTATCCATTGATTAAGTAACATATTTTTATTTACAACTACTAAAGTACTGCAGCTTCTAAGTTCAGTCATCTTTGCACCAATTAGTGTTTTACCAAAACCAGGAGGTGCAACACAAATAGAAAAATCTGTTTTTAGAATATTAGTTATTGCTTCATCTTGCTCTTCTCTTAAAGTAAAGCTTACTTTTTTTGTTTCTATTCTTTCAAAAAACTTTTTATCATCCAATTCATAATCAACACTATATTCATCTAAAAACTTTAGTGTTTGGTAAATTAAACCTCTTGGAAGTTTTAGATATTTTTCATCTTCTTCAAAATTTTTTATTACTCTTGGAGTATTATATAAAGGTTTACGAAGACTTAATAAAACTTTTATTTGTGGGTTTTCAAAACTAGCAAAACTTTTTAGTTTATTTATGAATGTTTTTGATAAATCTTTTGTAGGAATATACAAAAAATCATAAATAATTAACTTCAATTTAAAACTTGGAAATGTTATATCTTCAAAGGTAGTAGAATCAAATGCCTTTACATCTTCGTTTTTGCATAATTGTTCTATTTTATTAATTTCAACTTTTTGAATATTATTTAATATACTCCATTGATCTTCATATATTTTTGAAGTATTTATATCTATAAAAACTGATTTATTCTCTTTTCTATAAAACAAATGCAAAGGTAACTCAATCTTTGAGCCTAAACTTGCTTTTGTAGCAAACTGTTCTTTTGGAAATATTTTTGCACTTATATTTGCTTTTTTTATAAGTTCATTTGCAAATATATTTGCTTTTTTTGCACTAACACTATTTTGAAAAAATATCCATGCTCTTAGTGTTGAAATATAACTTTGTTCAAAATATGCTCTAATATTAAGCGAATTTAATGCAATTTGTAATTTAAACTTATCTTCATCTAAAAGCTCTATTACAATATATTTACAACTATTTTTATAATCAATTACATATGATGCAAGATGAGTTAATCCTCTTAAATGCAACTCTATTTCTTGATTAGTTAAAGGTAGATAATCTTCACCCCTAAAAGTTTGAGTAACAGGAAAAAAGTTTTGTTTTGATTTATCTTTACTAATACTTTTCTTTGCATAAATATCAAATCTATTTACAAATAAAGATTTGAATATATCAATCTTTTCATCTTTTGAAAAATTTATTTTTGTAGTATTTTGAGTAAGAGATGCTTCTAAAGCTTTAATCTCTTCTTCTATTTTATGTTTTTGTTCGTAAAGATAAGTTAGTCTCTCTTTAATTGTTGCCATGTCTTAATGGTGCGGGAGAAACTATAATATTATTAATTTTTTGTTCAATTTCTGAATATCTACTTTTCAGATTTGAACTTTTTCTAATACCTTGACCTTCAAACTTACCATCTTCTTCAATCACAAGTTCATTGTATCTAATCTCACCAATTACTTTTCCTGAAGATAAAACATGAACTTCATTACAATCTATTTTACCATCAAATAGTCCACTTACAATTAAGTTATTAGCTTTAATATCTCCAATAACTTCACCAGTTTGACCAATTGTAATTATGTCAGCTTCTAAAATAACACCTTCAAATTTACCATCTATATGAACTGTACCTGGAGTACTAATACCACCAATAATACAAGTTCCTGCTGCTATTACTGTTGCACAATTTTGTTGTGTTCGCTTATCAGTTTTACCAAAGATTCCCACGGAATTCTCCTTTGTTTTTTGAAAATGTCTTCATAGTTTTTCATATTCCAGTATAAGAAGTTATAAGGATTTATAATTTTTACACCATATCTTACTTCATAATGTAAATGTGGTGCTGCACTTCTTCCACTATTTCCACTCAAGCCTAAAAAGTCGCCTTTTCTTATTACTTGACCTAATTTTACCTCTGTTTTATTTAAATGTGCATATATAGTTTGAAAACCATATCCATGCATAATCTTAACAACTCTACCAAAACCACCAATATTTTTTGACTGAACATAGCTAACTATACCATCAGCTGTGGCATAAACTTTTGTTCTCATTCTTGCTCTTAAATCAATTCCTCTATGGAATTTCTTCTTTTTAGTAATTGGATGAACTCTATATCCATAAGATGATGTAATTACAGTTTTTTCTAAAGGACTTCCATTTGGTATAGTTCTTAAAATAAAAGCTTTTTGAACAGTTGTCATTGTTGCTAAAGTAGCTCTTTTTATAAGGCCTATATCTTCATCTTCTTTTTTTATTCCAATTATCTCTTCAAGGTGGTCAAGTTTTGAACTCAACTCTTCTAAATCATCAACTTTATTTTTTATCTGTTTTGAGTATTTACTATTTTGAGTTAGAAGTTCTTTCTCTTTTTGTTCAAGAATTGAAATCTCTTTCTCTTTTGATTCTTTTAAATGAGAAACCTCACCACTTAAATATGTAATTAGCCAAAAACTTCCACCTAAAACAAATAGCGCAATTATTGAAAATATTACTATAAATTTTCGAACAAACTGGTGAATATTATAAGACTTTGTTCCATTTACATCTGATACCGTAATTATTAATCTATTTTTCATCAACACCTAAAAACTCTAAAAATCTTTCTACAACTAAAAAAGAACCAAATGCTAAATACTCTTCATCTTTAGTGATTTCAAGTTTAGATTTAATCATTATATTGTATTTTTTACAAATTTCAAATAAATTATTTTTATCAACTATTCTTTTATCTTCTATATCTATAATAATTATTTGTTTTATTATAGGTTTTAAAATCTTTAAAACATTTTCATAATCTTTATCTTTATAAGAGTTATAAATAAGAGTTATTTTTTTGTTTTCAAACTCTTTTTTCAACACTCTCGCAGCTAAAGGATTATGTCCTACATCTATTGTTATATTTGGTGCAATCTTTTCACATCTTCCTTTTAATTTTACATTTTCAAATAAAGAAGTATCAATATCGATTTTTAGATATTTTAAAGCTTCTATTACTAAATGTAAATTTCTTTTTAAATAAGAAGCATATTGTGTTTTTATCTCATATTTTTCAAAATCATCTACTATTTTAATAGAGATTTGTCTTTTAGCTTTTAATTGCTCTTTTACTTCATATGCCATTTTTTCAACAACATCATGAATTTGATATCCAACAATCATATGATTATCACAAGCACGCATTTTTGTTTGGGCAATTTCTTCTACACTATTTCCTAAAAAAGCTTGATGGTCCAAATCAATTGTAGTAATTAAACTTAGATTATTTGTTACAACGTTTGTTGCATCAAACTCTCCTCCAAGTCCAGCTTCCAAAACAATATAATCAAAATCACTACTTAAATATAAAGCAATTAAAGTTGTATATTCAAAATATGTTAACTTTTCTAATAGCTTTATATCTAAAAGTGATTGTATTTTTTTGTGTGCTAATTCTAAATCTTCATCACTTACATCTGCTCCATTAAGCCAAATTCTTTCATTAAATTTTACAATATGAGGAGAGCTATAATGTAGAACTTTATAGTTTTTTCTATGTAAATAAGTAGATAAAAATCTTCCCGTACTTCCTTTACCATTTGTTCCTACAATATGAATAACATATGGTAAATTTATATGATTTTTCAAGATTTCCCAAGAGTTTTGAACTATTGAGAAATCTATTTTGTCATAGTAAAGAGTTTTATAATTTAAAAACTCTTTTAAAGCTACTACTTTTAAATCTTGCATATTTAAAAAACTACTTTTCTTTTTTAAAAGATTGAATTGCTATTTTTGATATTACCTCTTCTAAAGCTTTTGAAGCAGCTGCTCTAATAGCTTCAAATCTTTTAGTATCTGTAATAATTGCACCATCATCAATTGAAAATTCATTTGTTCCAGTTACAGTAAATTTATTTTGATAATCTTCATTTTTATATCCAACGTTTATATTTACACTTGCTCTATAAAGTTTATTAAAACCATTATCATCATATGAAATTGTAGACATTGAAACATTTCCAAGTCTTAAATCAATGATAGTATCTGCTTGTTTTTTATCATAAACTAATTTTGAACCTAATCTATGAACTAAGATTTCATTCATTGCATCTTTGATTAAAACTGCATTTTTAGGATCTTTTAAATTTATAAATAAATCAACAAAAACATCACCTTGAATCTGCTCTTTTGCATAAGTACTTGATGGCTTATATCCACACCCAGAAAATAATAAAACAACTAAGGCAAATAGAGTAAAAAGACTCTTCTTCATTTTTAACCTTTTATAACTAAATTTACTAATTTATTTGGTACAACAATCTCTTTGATTATCTCTTTACCATCCAACCACTTATTAGCTGATTTTTTTGCTAATGCTAATATCTCATCTTTTGAAGTATCAGGAGCAACTTCAATTTCACATCTTTTTTTACCATTAATTGTAACAGCTATAATTATAGAATCTAATGCAAAAACTTCTTCTTTTACTTCAATTCTTGCTTCAAAGTTACTTCTATTAAATAACTTATCAGATAATTCCCAACAAGTATGAGGAATAATTGGCTCTAGAATATTTGTAAGAATATAGTATCCTTCTGCCCAAACAAGTTCATTATTTTGTGCTTGTAAAGCGTTTAATGCTTCCATAGCTCCAGCAATTAAAGTATTAAAAGTATATGTTTTGTTAAATACATCGTCTGCTCTTTTTAAAGCTTCATAAACTTTTCTTCTTGCTTCTTTTTCATCTTTATTTAATGAAGAGTGTTCAATATTTTTAAATTGCTCAACTGATGAAGAAGTAACGTGTTCACTTCTTTGAACAAATTTTTTAATAAATTTAAATGCACCATCAACAGCACTATCATTCCACTCTAACTCTTTTGTTGGTGGTGCTGCAAATAGTATAAATAATCTTGCAGTATCTGCTCCATATTTATCCATAATTAAATCAGGGTCAACTACATTACCTTTTGATTTAGACATTTTTGCACCATCTTTTAAAACCATTCCTTGAGTAAGAAGTTGTTTAAATGGCTCTCTTGAATTTGTATAACCTAAATCATTTAATACTTTTGTGAAAAATCTTGCATATAAAAGGTGTAAAATTGCATGTTCGATTCCACCAATATATTGGTCAACATCCATCCAATAATCACTATCTTTTTTAGAGATACCCTCTTTTTGCCATAGTTTAGGATTTGTTGCATATCTTAAGAAATACCAAGAAGATTGAACAAATGTATCTAAAGTATCTGTTTCTCTTGTAGCTTCTTTACCACATTTTGGACAAGTACATTTTTTCCATTCATGTGTATCTAAAGGATTTCCATTTCCTGTAATCTCAACATCTTCAGGAAGTGCAATTGGTAAGTTCTCAATCTTTTCAGGAACTAATCCACAATCATCACAATGTACAAAAGGAATTGGTGCTCCCCAATATCTTTGTCTTGAAACTCCCCAATCTCTTAATTTAAAATTGATTTGTTTTTTTCCAAGTGAATTTTGCTCAAAGTGATAAATCATCGCTTTTTTAGCTTTTGTATTTTTAAGTCCTGTAAAACTTTCAGAATTAATTAACTCACCTTCTTGAGTATATGCTTCTGTTTGATTTTCTAAAATACCATCTTTTCCAACAATAACTTGTTTGATTGGTAAATCATATTTTTTTGCAAATTCAAAGTCTCTTTCATCGTGAGCTGGAACAGCCATAACTGCACCACCACCATAAGAAACTAATACAAAGTTAGCAACCCATACAGGAATAATCTCACCAGTTAAAGGATGAATAACATCTATTTCTAGAGAAACTCCTTCTTTTTCTTGTGTTGCTCTATCTCTTTCACTTACTTTTTGCATTGCTTTAATTGCTGAAATTTTTTCTTCTGGAAGAAGATTATTTTCAACTATATATTTTACAATTGGGTGTTCTGGAGCTAATGCTGAATATGACATTCCATAAATAGTATCTGGTCTTGTAGTAAATACATCAAAAGAGCTAAATTGTTTATCTAATTTAAATCTTGAATCTTGAGATAATTCTAAAGAGAACTCTAACCCTTCACTTCTACCTATCCAGTTTTCTTGCATAGTAAGTACTTGACTTGGCCAAGAACCTTCTAATATTTTTAAATCGTCAAGTAATTCTTGTGCATATTTAGTAATAGCAATATAATAACCTGGCATCTCTTTTTGCTCAACAGGTGTACCACATCTCCAACAACATCCCTCTTCTACTTGCTCATTTGCAAGAACTGTATGACAAGGCTCACACCAGTTTACTGTTGTTGATTTTCTATATAAAAGTCCAGACTCATACATCTTGATGATAAACTCTTGTTCCCATTTTGTGTATAATTCATCTGAAGTAGCGAACTCTCTTTCTTCACTAAAAGATAAACCAAGAGATTTTAACTCATCTCTCATATAATCAATATTTTCATAAGTCCATTTTTTAGGATGAAGTTTATGTTTTATTGCTGCATTTTCTGCTGGCATACCAAAACTATCCCATCCAATTGGATGTAATACATTGTAATCTGCTTTTCTAAAATATCTAGCGAAAGCATCACCTAAACAGTAGTTTCTTACGTGTCCCATATGAATTCTACCACTTGGGTATGGGAACATACTTAAAATATATTTTTTTTGTTTTTTTGTATCATCTGCTGGCTCAAAACTTTTATTTTCACTCCAAAAAGTTTGCCATTTTTTCTCTATTTGCTTTGGATTATATTCCATTAATAAATATCCTTATCTTGACTTTTTGCACTCTCAATTAATGCTAATGCTATTGAAAAAGCATTTGAAACAACTGCACCAATTGCTAAAGCAGTTGCCATTCTCTCATCACCAATAAATGTTAATACCATAAACGCAGGAATTAAGTGTAGGTCTGCAACCAATGAACTAGCAAGAAGTTCTGCTGCTAATAAATTTTTTACACCAATTTTTAAAATTGTAGAAATTACATTTACCCCAGCTGCTAAAAATAGTGCTACTGCATTTGGTTCGTAGATAAACCCTGCTGTTGTTGTAAGAGACATGAGTGAGAAAAATATATAAGTAACCTTACCCCAATCCATATTATTCCTTTTGAGATTTATAAATAAGGATATATATTAGCCAAAATATACTAAAGTATTGCTTTTAAGCCTTAAAGATTTTTATGCCTAAAAGCAACTACTAATTTGTAGATTAGATATGCAATTATCAATTTAAAAAATAGTTGCACGATGAAGTATATTGTTCCACCTATATTTAATTCAAGTGGATTTAGATTATGAAGTAAAAGACTAAAAGTCAAATCTTCTGTGATTATTAAATATAATCCAAATGTTGCATATAAAGCAAGATAAATAAGATTTGTTTTATGCATATATACAAGATTATAAACGCATAGCCAAATAAAAGGCAAAACTAATCCTGCTATTAAAATCTCTTTATAAAATCCATGGGGTATAAAACCTATATATTCATGTGATTTATTTACAAACTCATATTCAAATATAGAAGAGAAAAACTCAAATAATACTATCCAAAGTAGTGCTAATTGCCAATCTCTTGCGTGATTTGAAGATATTTTGTCAAAATTGTATTTAAATTTTTTTAATTTTTCTTTGTTCATTACTTTGTTTCCTAAGTTATATTATTAGGTTTTTTATTATTTTCTATTATATCACGATTTTAGATTAAATAAAATTTAAATGTATTATTTTCTTCTTGTATTTTGTCTAATAGATATGATTAATTGGTAAATTAAGTATGCGATAATAACTTTAAATATGAACTCAGAAAAAGTGATATTATCCCAACTATTCATCACAGAAAAAGGATTAATGTGATTTGTAACATTATATAAATTAAAATCACAACTAATTATAGAATACAATCCATATGAGATAAAACCAAATATTATAAGAAGAATATTTTTAAATTCTATTTCTAGACTAGCTATTATTAATGACATAATAAATATAAAAAAAGCTGGTATTAAATTTATGAAACTAATATGATATTCCTCAAAATGATTTGTTATTGTTCCTATTGAAAATGTAAAACTCATAATCCAAAATAGTGCTAATAGCCAATCTTGAGAATGATTAGAACTTATTCCGTGTACTTTAAATACTAGCCATTCAAAAAAGTTTTTTCCTTCTTTTAAATCTTTTGTTAATTCTTCTTCTCTTTTTTTCATTTCTATTGCATAGTATTTATTTGCTTCAATTATGTTGTTTTGTTGTTCAAAAGAGTCTTTTATTATTCTTGCAGTTTCTCTATTGAGAACTTCTTTTTCACTTATATTTTCTTCAGATAAATTTCTAATATTATTAAAATTTGATTTACCTAATAAGTTTGATTTTTCTAAATCAATACCTTTTAAAATACTATCTTTAAAACTTACTACTTTGTTAAAATTACAAGAAAGAGGTTTTAAATAAAAATTAAATTCAGTTGATAAAAAACTTACATTATTTTCAAATTCAATATCGATAAGATTTATATTATTAATAAACTTATTAAAAGAGCAAGAGAATACACCTTTAAAGATACTTTTAAAAATAGTACTAGTATTAATATTGCATAAAGTGATATAACAACTGTTAAAGAATCTATTATTATCTATTCTTAAAACCCTTATATCTAAATCATCTAATAAAAAACTACTCAAGAAATCACAACTTATAAAATTAATTGCAAAAGAGTTTCTACTCTTTTCTATCTTAAATTCATCATCTATTGTGCAATCATAAAAAGTATAATCTTTATTTTTATTCAAATTTTCATTATTATGTATTTGATTTAGGTTATTATCAAATATTTTTTTCTTGAATTCACAACTAACTGCATATAATAAATTTAAATCACAATTTTTAAATAAACTTGCAGAAATAATAGTATTTTCAATCTCAACTCTAGAAGGGAAAGTACATTCATTAAATAAAAAATCTTGATTATTTTCTAACATATAAATATTTCTAATACAAATAGGATTTATAAAATTGCAATTATAAAACACTATTTCAAAATTGATATAATCCCAAATTGGTAAATAAAAACTACATCTTTCAAATATTACTTTTTTTAAAAGATTAAGTGTTTTTATATTCTTTATATCTACTTCAATACCAATGAAACGAAATATTGTGTCTTTTATCTTTTCTTTTAAAGAATCAGTTAATTCAGAAAAACTATGTTTACTAACTAAATAACTATTTAAAGTTTTAATTTGTTCATTATCTTTTAAATCTAATTGATTTATTATTTCTTTTATCAATTCATTTTCTGACATTTTCTTCCTAAATAAATCATTTTATTTATTATATTCTTTTCATCCTTTGACTCTTTTATTACTTTTTTTATAAAAAGTAATATAAAAAATCGTATCGAATATTATATTTTTTGGAATTTTATTCATGCAAAGCTAAAATTGTAAAACTCGACTTCGTCTCAAACAGTTACAATTTTTTAACGCTTTTTATTCATAAAATCTTTGTCCTAAAAATATAAATCGATACCTTATTTATTCCTAATTTATAAACTTTAAATAAGACTGTTATTGTTTTAGATTTTGAAAAATTTTAAGGCAAAAAATGAAATTTATGAAGGAGTTTACTGAAGTAAATGACTGAGTAAATTTTGTTTTTTAACGTAGAAATATTTTAAAAGATGATTCAAGAACAGTCTTATTAGACTGTTCCTTTCTCATACATAGCTCTCATTCTCTCTTTTTCTTTTTGTCTTTTAACTTTCTCTGCTTCTTTTGCTCTAAAAGAAGTAATTGAGAATTTTAATTGAACTAAGAAAGATGCAGCAATAAATATTGATGAGTAAGTACCTACAATAATACCTACAACCAATGTAAATGCAAATCCGTGAATAATCTCACCACCAAATACAAACAGAGTCACAACAACAAAGAATGTTGTCAATGAAGTTAATGTTGTTCTTGATAATGTTTTACTCACTGATTCATTAACAATTTTTTCAATAATAGACTCTTTAGAAGTTTGAATACCTTCTCTAATTCTATCAAATACAATAATTGTATCATTTAGTGAATATCCAAGTAATGTTAACAATGCTGCTAAAATATCTAAGTTTACTTCAACAGAAAATAATGATATCGCACCCATTGCAATAGTAATATCATGAATAAGTGCTAAAATAGAAGCAATAGCAAATCTCCACTCAAATCTAAAACTTACATACACTAAAATTACAAGAATTGAAAGAGTAAGTGCCATAATACCTTTTTCTCTTAACTCTCCACCAACTTTTGGTCCAACTATATCAATTCTTCTTATCTCAAACTTACCAGTAGGAGCTAAAACTTTAGTAATTCTATCACTAATATCTGTTGATAAGTCAGATGATGAACCTGATAATCTAATAACTACTTCTTCATCACTTCCAAATTTTGAGATAATTGCATTTGAATAAGCTGGCTTATTTTTTAACACTTCTCTAATATCTGAAATTGGAGCTTTTTGTTCATATTTAACTTGAACAATTGTACCACCTGCGAAGTCAATACCAAAGTTTAAACCTTTAGTAAGAAGTAATACAATTGATGCAATAAATAGTATTGAAGATAGACCTAAAAAAGGAAGTCTACTTCCCATGAAGTTATATATTTTATTTGATTTAAAAATTTCCATTAATTAACTCCAAACCATTTTTTAGTGTTTTTATCTTTTGATATTTTTGGCATAAGTGCATCATATATACCATGAGTACCTAAAATTGCCGTTAACATAGATGCTAAAATACCAATAGAAATTGTAACTGCAAATCCTTTGATTGGACCTGTACCATATGCATATAAAATCACAGCTGCTAAAATTGTTGTAATATTAGCATCTAAAATTGCTCTCATTGCATTTGAATATCCATCTTCGATTGCTTTAGGAATAGACATTCCTTGTTTTAATAACTCTCTAATTCTTTCAGTAATAATTACATTGGCATCAACTGCCATACCAACTGTAAGAACGATACCAGCCATACCTGGAAGAGTTAAAGTTGCACCAAACATTGCCATTACTGCAACAATAATAAAAATATTTGTAATCAATGCAACATTTGCAATAACACCTGCTCTTCTGTAGTAAGCAACCATAAATACTACAACTAAAGCAAATCCTAAAATAAGTGCCATCATTGAAGCTTCAATTGAATCAGCACCAAGAGAAGGTCCAACACTTCTTTTTTCAAGAAGTTTAACAGATGCAGGTAAAGCACCACTTCTTAATGCAATTGCAACATTTCCAGCTTCTTGAACTGAAAAACCACCAGAGATTTGACCACTTCCACCACCAATTCTTTCTCTAATTGAAGGAGCAGAATATACTTTCCCATCAAGTACAACAGCCAATCTTTTACCAACACTTTTAGCAGTAAAATCACCAAAAATTCTTGCACCACTTGAATTTAGTGTAAAATTAATAATTGGTTGGTTTGATTTATCAAATGCAACTTTTGCATCAATTACTTGCTCACCATTTAAAATTGGTATCTCTTTTACAAGATATAATCTATTAGAATCACTTGTATCTTCTAATATTAAATCCCCATATTCAGCAGCTTGTGCTTCACTCATTGTGTAAACTTGGTCTGCTCTTTCTTCATCAACAGCCATAAGTTCTAAGTTTGCAGGTTTAGAAATAAGCTCTCTTGCAGATTTTTCATCTTCTTGAGATTTGATACCTGGAAGCTGAACAACAATATCTGTTTTTCCTTGTCTAATAACAGTAGGTTCAGCAAGACCAAATTGGTCAAGTCTATTTCTTATTGTTTCAACTGCTTGAGATACAGATAAATCTTTTGTTCTTTCTATCTCTTGGTCAGTCAAACTAACAGTTACATTTAATCCATCAACAGATGTTTTTAATCCACTTATTTGTTCTAAATTTTTCTCAATTTTTGGTAGTTCATCTTTATCTAACATAGAGAAAGTAATAGTATCGTTATCAATACTTAAATCTTCTAATAATAAATCTTCATCATCTGCAAAATATTTGATTGATGTTGCTATACTTTTTATTTTTGAAGTTACAGCTTCATTTGTCTGAACTCCTAATAGCATATGAAGTCCACCTTGTAAGTCTAATCCTAAAGAGATTTTTTTACCAGTGTCTGTTTGCATAAATGAAGGAAGTGAAAAAACAATTCCAAATATGATACTTAATATAAAAATAACTAGTCTATAATTTAAGATTTTCAATCATTTTCCTTAGCTTTTTGAGGTACATAGAAAATTTAAAACATACAAAGTTGTATGTTTTAAAATAGTTAATTAATCTAAAAGTTTTGCAACAAAATCTTTCATTAATTTCATTTCAGTGTTATCATGGTTTTTAACTACTAAATAAGTCTCTTCAACTTTAGTAATTTCTACCATTAAGCCACCATTTGTTACAATCTTATCACCCTTTTTTAATTCAGACAACATTTGCTTATGAGCTTTAGCTTGTTTTTGTTGTGGTCTGATAATCAAAAAATAAAAAATTGCAAATAGTGCAACTAGAGGTAATAATGAACTTATTAAATCAGCATTTCCTGCCATTTAAATTCCTTTTTGTGAAGTATTTTCTATGTTTTTAGTAAAACAGATTAATTTTAACAAAACTATTATAATAAAAGGCTTGATAACTGCAATATTGCTTAGCAGTTTTATTTACTTACAAAATTTTGATATAAATTATAAAGTACTTAATACTCTTCTTGGATTAGCAGGAATATATTTTTTACTTACAATTCCTAGAGTATCTTTAGTAATCGCAGGATTTTTTACTGGAATTTTTTGGTTTTACTGGATATCTTTTAGTTTTGTTTATTATCATATTGCATATTTAATTCCAATAGCAATTATAGGAATTGGACTTATTGTTGCTTTTTTCTTCTTTTTATTAGATTTTATTAAAAAACCAATCTTTAGAATTTTTGCTATTTTTGCACTAAGTTTTATTGAACCTTTTGGGTTCAATTGGTTTAAACTTGAATTACTATTTGAAAGTTCATATTTACAAACTTCGAAATTAGCTTTCTTTTTGATACTTGTTTCTATGTTCTTTCTAACGAGAAAAAATAAATACAAAGCGCTATTTATAATACCTTTAGCTTTTGCTTTTAATTATTCAAAACCTATAAAAATTAAAGAGCCTGATTTAAAAATATACATGGCAAATATGCACATAAATCAAGATACAAAATGGAATAAACAAAATAGATTAAACATCATAAATAAAAATTTAGATGAGATAGATTATGCAATACAAGAAAATTATGATTTGATTATATTACCTGAAACTTCTCTTCCAGTACTTCTTAATAAAGATGAATTTTTATTAAAATATTTACAAAGAAGAGCTAAAAAAATTGATATTATAGTTGGTTCTATGTCTTATAGTAAAAATGGTTACTATAACTCGACATACTATTTTTCTAAAGACAAAGTTCAAATTGCAAATAAAGTAGTGCTTGTTCCTTTTGGAGAGAAGATTCCTCTTCCTAAAATATTTAGTGATTTTATAAACAAAATATTTTATAATGGAGCAAGTGATTATATAGAAGCAAAAAATCCAACAGATTTTAATATCAAAGGTTTCAAATTTAGAAATGCCATATGTTATGAAGCAACAACTGACAAAATATTTGAAAATCTAAACGACACAAAATATATGATTGCTATATCAAATAATGCTTGGTTTACACCATCAATAGAACCTACATTACAAAAAATTCTTATGAGATATTATGCAAAAAAAAATAATATAATCATATATCATGTGACAAATGATAGTAAAAACTTTATCTTAAAACCTTAAATTTTTACTATCTGTATTTACTATTATTTTTTACATTATCCAAGTCATATTTCATACTTTCATAACTAACAGGTTCAGTTGTTTGTTTTGACTGAATTATAAAAATTGTGTTATTCGTCTAAATCCAACTTACCTTTATATTTTATTGGAAATTCATCTGAATTTAATTGTAAGTCATACCCTTTTTGGATTATATTGTTTGGTATTTTCATATCATCTTTTAATACTCGTAGAACAGAAGATTTTGTATATTTTGTATCTATTACTGCTATTGCATATGCACTTGCTTTTACATCATCTTTTAATTTTTCATGATATAAGCTTGAAATATTTTTATATGATTCATAATTATTTAATTTTATTGCTTCTTTATACCATTTTTCAGCTTCTTGATAATTATTTAATTTTTTAGAAAAAATAAATCCTAAATTATTTCCAGACATTTTATCTCTTGTTTTTTCAAATGATTGCTTATAATAAAATACTGCTTTATCATAATCATTTAGTTCATTATAAATATCTCCCATTCTAAACAATGCTTTATCCCATTTTAAATCAATAGCTTTTTTACACCAACTTATTGCTTCATCATATCTTTTTAACTTTTGCAATGCATAACATGCAAAATATGAATTCTCCCCTAAAGCAATCATCGAATCTGCATATTTATACCACTCTAAGGATTTTTTATAATCATGTAACTTCTCTGAATATGCGTATCCTATCTTCATTGCTGGAACTGGGTCTTTTTTTGCATCATACCATAATCCTATTAATCCCATTTCTCTTAAATTTTCAGAGCTAGGCATAGGTAAAGAAGGAGTAAATTTTACTTCTTTCTCTTCTTTTATTTTATTTGAATTCTTATTATCTTCACATGCAGTTAAGTTTAGACTTATTATTGCTATTATTAATATATTTATTATTGTTTTTACTTTCATTTAATTCCTCTTTCTTTTTATATTATTCTAAGTATTTTATATCTTCAGGTGTAAAACTTATTTGTTCTAATGATTCTATTTTTATTTTACAATCTATATTTAGTAGAAAATCTGATGAAGTTTCTATTTTATTTAAATCTTTAAATACTATTTTATATTTAAAATCTATTAAAGAGCTTTTAACTATTATATATGAGCTATGATTTTCTTTTTTTATTTTATTTACAAAAGTATTTAAGATAAAATAAGAATTCTTTTCTGGAAAAAAATTAAAAAGATAATAATTCCCTCTATCTATTAAAACTTCCCCAATTTCTATATACTCATCTTTAAGAGGAGAAAAATATAGTTTAAACTCTTTATCTTCTGCAATGTTTTTTGGTATCTTTAATCCTTCATAAGCATAAAAATCAATTTCATAACCATTTGCTGTTTTTACTTTTTGATGACTTTTCATTTCTTCTTTATCTAATTTGAATCCATACATAGCAGATTGTAAAAAGCTTAATTCATTTTTTAATGCTATATCAAAATACGACTCATTTGTTTTATAATTTTCTCCTATAAAATTTATTATATTTTTAGCATTTTTAAATCCTTCACTATTTATAGTTTTTAGTTCTTTTTTTCTATTTGTTGTTTCTAATAGATATTTTGCTGGAAAGCCTTCCGTATACATTTTTTGATTTCTTCTATTATTTTTTAAATAAATTCTATCATTATAAAAAAGTGATTTTTTTAGATAGCTTTCAAATGCACTATCAACAAATTTTAACATTACAATGGCATACGCAATTGAACTTATTGAAACAAAAGTAAGTAGAGGTGTTCCACTAGTTACTAAAAATGCGACTACATTTAAAGTTATCATTCCAATACTTACAGCTAAGGCATCATAATCTTCATTTTTCTCATATTTTATTGCATCTACTATAGCAATAATTATCACTGTGTATGCTGATACTTTTGCAAAAAATTTACCAGTTGCTGTTAAAAAGTCATTATTTGCAAGGTTTATTTTTATTAACTCTTTACCACTTAATTTTTTATTCATTTTATTTAAAAAAGCTTGTGCTACATTTTCAAACTTCTCATTTTGCAATATTCCTATTAAAGCACTATTTAATCCTGCAAAATCATTTACAAAACCTATTGTTGATTTTATATCTTTATTTTTATTATCATAAATATACTCTTTTATTGAAGCTATTGCTAAAATAGAAGCGTAAGCTTTAAATGCTAAACCTAATTGTAAAGCTCTTGATTTAGAAAATCCTTTTACTTGATATGTTTCATCATTTGAGTATTCTTCCAAAAACTTATCCAAACTTTTATCAATATGATCTGTTATTCCACACATTAATTTTAAAACAAAATGTATCTCTTTTTCTGATTTTTTAATATCTTTATCTAAATCTAATGGTTCTATTTTTTCATTTTTTTTATTTTTATTTACTGTTTTTTCATTTTTTGCTAACTCATGATATTTATCAAAAAACTTTTGAGCTTTTTCTTTTGCTATGTTACTTGATTTTAAAAAAAGTAGTTCATTTAAAAGTTGTTTTATAAGATAATCATCAAAATGTTCTGATATTTGATATTTTCCTAAAATAAGCTCTTTTTGGCTATCTTCTAATTTGATTTTTTTGTCTACTATATCATCTGTAAAATTTAAAAGGTATTTAATATCTTCACTAGCAAATATTCCATTTACTGATACTTCTTCATCTAAAGGAATCTTAGGAGAACAAAGAGAATAGATAATATTCATACCTCCCACTACATACTCAAAAATGTCTATATTACAACTTTTATATTGTAAAAGTAACTTTTCTAATTTTCCTTCTAAAAACTTTGTTTTAATAGTTTTTAAAATAGTTTTAGGTGATGTGACTGCTTTTTCTTGATAATACTTTATATCTTTTGGAATATAAAGTAAATCGCTTTTGTAACTTATTTTATATGAGTAATCAAAGGATTTCATAATGTGATGATTATCTAATTGTTTATAATCTTCTAGGAAGTGATTATTCTTTTCTTTATTTGAAAAAATCTTTTTAATAAAGTTTTTCTTATCTCTTGTTGTTTGACTATTTTTAAATACTGTTTTATTATAGAATTCTTGATTTTCTACAACTGATTTTACATTTGAAATTTTTCCATATCCTACATTTGGTAAAGGAATAATTTTTCTATATGCGATTAAAAAATCATTTCTTATTTTTATAAATTTTTGATAATCTATTAAAGGTTTAATATCATTTTTAAAATCATCTAAAAAGAACAAACAAAAAATAATATGTGCTAATACTTGTGTAGCATCTTCTTTAACAAGTGTATAATCACCATTTCCTGTAAATCTCATCAATGATTCTTTTTTAACATTAGTAGAGTAAAAAAATTTAATATTTTCTAACATAATAAATTCATTATTAAAATAAATATTTTTTTTAAAATAATGTTTTTTTATTTTTGATTTATTTTCATCTTCAAAATAGATAAAACTATGATCAAAAAATCCTTTTGAATAGTTTGTTAATATTGTTATATACGAAAATGCTTTTTTATCTACATCTTTGTGAACAATATTCTCAATATCTTTAAATTTTAAAACATAGTTATATAGTTCTTTATTATGAAATATCATCTCAATAAATTCTTTATAACAATCTCTTAATATAAATAAATTTTTTCTATATTTTTCCTCTTCAAAGTCAGAAACATAAAAATAGTCTACAAGATTTGCAATAGTATAAGCATATGAATTTCTCTTTTTTATATCATCAAAAATCTTTTGATTATAACTATATGCCAATTTATAATTTGTACAATACTCTTCATATAAATCTTCTATCTCTCCTATAGGGTCTTCAATAAATCCAACAATAATATTTAAATTTTTTTCTTCATTTTTGCTTTTCTGTGCATCAATAAGTTTTTGTTCAATTTCATTTTTATTTATACTATCTATATCTTTTATATAAATTCCACTTTTACTATCTAGTGAATTGGTATCTATTTTTAGTTCAGAAAGTTTTTGTATATCACTTAGGTTATTTAATTTGAAATTACTATAATAGATTTGATATGAACTTTTTTCTTTAAGTGGAATAAATTTTCTTATTACTTCATTTTTTGTGTCTTGATAGCGAATATCTTTTAATTCTTCTGCATTTATTCCACCATGATTAAAAATTTTATATTCTAAGTATTCACTTCCTTTTACTACATATACAAAAGCTAGGGTATGAGAATATATATTATTAAATTCTGATTCTTCTTTATTGGTTACATAAGTTTCATCTGTCTTTCTAAAACCTCTTGAAGGTCTTATTGGTTTATAAATATCTTGTGATTTTCTTATTAAATAAAGTTCATAATTTACTGTAGTTTTTTCTTTTTGTTTTTCATATTCTTCTTCAATCATTTTTTTATTTGCTATTACATCTTCATTTTCTATACTTGGAGGTGAACTTATTTGAGATGTTCCTTGTCCTGGATTTACTAATACAACTGCTCTTCCTTTATCTGTTTTAAATCCATCTGTTCTTAATAAAAAATTTTTTGATGTTGATTTTACATTTGTTTCGGTTCCTGCTGTTGATACCGAAGCTACTTTTGTACAAGGATTTTTACTTCTTGGGCAATCCACTGGTGCTCCTATTATATCAGTTAAATATAATGGCTTTTTTCCTGCTATTCTTTCTACTTTTGCTGTTGATGTAAGAGTAACTTTACCTCCACATGCGCATTGTATTACGCCAGATTCTATTACATTATATTTATTGCCCATTTTTATAACCTAATTATAATTTTTCATATTTTATATAAAAATAATTTAATTAGTTATTAAGAGGTAGTTTTATTAATCGTATTTATTTTTTATTGTTACTAATATTTCCTCTTTTGTTAAGTTTTCATCTATTTGTAAATCCATCGCAAAATCCAAAATTTCTTTAAACTCTTTTGATGGTTTAAAACCAATATTTATCAAATCTCTTCCTTGAACAAGAGGCTTTAAAGCACTATTTTGTATATTTAACTCTTTTGCTTTAGTTAATAGCCAATCTATTGCTTTTGGGCATTTTTCTTTATCTTTTATATCTCGACCCAAACAATCAGCCAAACATACATAACACAAATCTTCAATATTTACTTTTAATGATAATCTTTTTACTGCTTTTAAAGAAGAGTTTGCCAAATATAGTTGAAAAGGTGCTAAATGATTTTTCACTAAAGGAATAATTTTTTCAATAAACTTTTTCTCATTTGTTATTTTAGACAAGAACTGTTTTGTTGGCTCTACACCTAAAGCTTCATGTTTATGAGAAGCTATTCTTCCATTTATCTCTTGGGTACAAAAAGGTTTTCCTAAATCATGGCAAAGTATTGAATAAAAAAGGTATAGTTTTCTATACTCATCTGTAATATCACTTTCACTTAGTATTCTTGCTAGTTCATCAATACACATCAAAGTATGAATCCAAACATCACCTTCAGGATGATACTCTTTATCTTGGATACATCCAATAAGCTTTTCTAACTCATCAAAATATTTTAATATTCCTAAATCTTTTAAAAGATTTAGACCAATTGATGGTTTAATTGATTTTAAAAATAGTTTTTTTAGCTCTTCAAAAACTCTCTCTTTAGGAAGAGTTTTAAACTCATTTGTATCTGCTAATTTTTTACATAAATCAAAAGTATTATCTTCTAGTTTTAAATTAAATCTTGCACAAAATTGTACTGCTCTATATACTCGTAAAGCATCTTCACTAAATGTATTTTTATTTACATATCTTAATACTTTATTTTTTAAATCGTGCAAGCCATTATGTGGGTCAAGTATTTTATCTTCAAAGAAATCATAACCAATAGAATTAATAGTAAAATCACGTCTTAAACTAGCTTGTGAAAAACTCATATTTTTATTTGTAATTACTTCAAAACCTTTGTGTCCAGATGCAATCTTTTTTTCTTTTCTTGCTAATGCAAAATCAAAATCAAAGCCATCTACACTTAAAGTCAAAACACCAAAAGATTTACCAACTAGTTTTACATTTCCATATTTTGATAAAATATCTTGAATATCTTCAAGTTTTTCTACATTAAATATCTCAATATCAAAATCTTTGGAATCTATTTTTAAAAAGAAGTCTCTAATACATCCTCCCACAAGAATTGGCTTAGCACCAACTTCTTGCAAAGAGTTTAGTATTTCAATAAGTATTGAAGGAAGATTAGTTTTTATGTTTGTATACGTGAACATCTCTTTGAGGGAAAGGAATTGAAATTCCTTCATTATCAAAAGTAGTTTTTATAGTTTCAATTAAATCAAATTTTACAGTCCAATAATCAGGTGTATTTACCCAACCTCTTACGATAAAATTAACTGATGAATCACCAAGTTCAGAAACTGCAACAGTGATTCCTTTATCAAGTAAAATAAGTTCATTTGATTTTAATGTATTTTCTAAAATCTCTTTTGCTTTTTTGATATCATCATCATATCCAATACCAATTACTAAATCAACTCTTCTTGTAGGATTTGCATTTACATTTGTAATTGTACTTTGAGTTATAGAGCCATTTGGAACTATTAGTTTTTGATTATCTGGTGTTTTTAAAACCGTATTAAAAATTGAAATTTCTTCAACTGTACCACTAACTCCAGCAGCAGTTACAAAATCTCCAACTTTAAAAGGTCTAAACATTATTATCATAACTCCAGAAGCAAAATTACCAAGAGAGTCTTTTAATGCTAAACCAATAGCTAAACCAGCAGCACCTAATATTGCGAAAAATGAAGTAGTATCTACACCTAATTGCTTTAAAGCAGTTAGAGCAACTATTACCATCAAAATATAATAAATTATATTTTTAAAGAAACCTAAAAGTGTTTCATCTACTCTTTTTGTTTTTGTTAATATTTTTATACTAAGGTCAGTTAATTTTGAAGCTAACCATTTTCCAATTACAAAAATAACAATAGCCAATGCAATATTTAAAGCATACATTCCAATTAACTCTGATACAGTTTGAACACTCCCATCCATAATGACTCCTAATTTTATTTTATAAGTTCAATTAACTTTGGTACTACCTCATCAATAGATACATCAATTTTTTCTAATGTTTTTCTATTAACTATTTCAACCATTCCCTCTTTTAATTTTTTACCAATAACAACAGCATAAGGGAATCCAATAAGTTCAAAATCACCCATTTTGAAACCAAATCTAGCATTTTTTCTATCATCTAGTATTGTTTCTATTTGATTTTCTTTTAAAGAGTTATAAATCTTTTCACCAACTTCTAACTCATCTTCTTTTTTAGCATTTGAAACAATAATATCAACCATAAATGGAGCAGTTGGCTTAGTCCAAATACACCCTTTTTCATCATGGTTTTGCTCAATGACTGCTGCTACTAATCTACTAACACCAATTCCATAACATCCCATGATAAAAGGTTGAGATTTTCCATTTCCATCTAAAAATGTTGCATTCATAGCACTTGAATATTTTGTTCCAAGTTGGAAAATATGACCTGCTTCAATACCTTTAGTATAAGATAATTTTCCATCACAATGAGGACAAGAATCACCCTCTTGTACTAAAATCAAATCTTTAAAAGTTAAATCTAATGAAGTTAAATCAACACCAGTTAAATGATACTCTTCTTCATTAGCACCACAAACTACATTATTATCATCTTTTAATTCATTATCAACTACTACTTTAATATCTTTTGGTAAATCAATAACACCACAATAACCACCAACTAAGTTAGCACTTTGTAAATCTTCAGGTGTTGCATCTAATAACTCCAATGCTTCAACAGCATTACAAGCTTTAGTCTCTTCTAACTCATCAGTTCCTCTTACAAAAAATACAACTACTTCAGAAGAGTTTTCATACATCGCTTTTTTGATTACTGCTTTTATTGAATAGTATGCATCAATATTTAAAAAGTTACTTACCTCTTCAATTGTTTTACAATTAGGAGTATGAACTTTTTGTATCTCTTTAGTCTCTAAAGCTTCTTTTTTATTTGGTTTTCTTGTTGCTGCTTCAACATTAGCACCATAATCACAACTATCACATACTGCAATTGTATCTTCACCTGAGTTTGCTAAAATCATAAACTCTTTTGAGCCACTTCCACCTATTGCTCCACTATCTGCTTCAACAATTCTAAACTCCAATCCTAATCTTTCATAAACTCTTTTATAAGTTTTTTCCATAAGATTAAATTCTCTTACTAAATCTTCAGTTGTTGCATGAAAAGAGTAAGCATCTTTCATAAGAAACTCTCTACCTCTCATAAGTCCAAACCTAGGTCTAGCTTCATCTCTAAATTTTGTATTTATTTGATAAAGATTAACTGGTAAATCCTTATAAGAAGTGATTCTATTATTTACCATATCAACTAAAGCTTCTTCATTTGTAGGAGATAATACAAAGCTAGTATTTTTTCTATCTTTAAATTTAAGAAGTTCAGGTCCCATAGTATTTGCTCTACCTGATTCTTCCCATAAAGAAGTTGGAGTTACAAATCCCATTTGTACTTCATTTGCACCAGCATTATCCATCTCTTCTTTTACTATTGCTCTAATTTTTTCTAATACAATTTTACCTAATGGCATAAAGTTATAAATACCTGCTCCAACTTGATTTACAAATCCACCTCTAACTAGAAATTGGTGAGATGCTAAAGTCGCATCTTTTGGTGCTTCTTTAGTAGTTGGTATAAACATATTTGAAAATTTCATTAATTTATTATCCTCTTTCATTTATAGTCAATGCATGATCACATTGATATTTATTTAACATATTAGAATCATTTTTTAGTTCAAACATTGATTGAACTGCTCCTAATACAATATCGCATTCCATATTTTTTGATAAATGTTTAATTTTTTTAGATGGTTGATGAAGGTACTCTTTTAATACTGTTTGACATAATTTTCTAATATTCTCTTCATCTTCTCTATTTATAAAACCTTTTTTTATTGCATTATTTACTTTTTTATCAATTACTTCTTCACCTCTTAAATAAAGATGTTTAAGTACTGGTTCTACTTCTAAAGTTTTTAACCAATCAAAAAATTCATTTGACATTTTACCAACAATACCAAATGCAGTTTTTGCTTGTTTTGCTTTTAATTCCATATTTGCATTTACTATAAATTGTAAATCATCAACAGTAAATATTTTTAGATTTGGTGATTCTATATCATCTATATCTCTTGGAACTGCTATATCAAACCAGTATCTTTCAAAATCACACTCTTCCACCATATTTTGAGTAATAATTGGATAAGGAGCTGAAGTTGCAGTTATCATAACTGGTATTTCATTTAATAATCGTTTTAAATTTGAATAATCTTCTACTTCTACATTCTCTTCAAAAGTTTGCGCAAGAATAGTAGCTTTTTTAATATCTCTACTTGTTAAAACTACTTTAAATCCTTTAGAAATAAGATGCTTAACTGTAAGTTCACTCATCTCTCCTGCACCAATTACTAATGCTTTTACACCCTCTTTATTACCTATTTCTTCTTTTGCTTTTAATACAGCAGTACTTGCAACTGAAACAGAACCTGTTCCTAAAGTTGTTGCAGTTCTTACTGCTGCTGCACATTTAAAAGCATAGTGTAAAGCTCTTGGTAGGTTTTGATGACAGTAACCTTTTCCTAATGAGAATCTAAATGAGTCTTTTAACTGTCCAACAATTTGAGTCTCTCCAATAACTAAAGAATCAAGTGCTGAAGCAACAGAGAAAAGATGATGAATTGCTCCATCATCATCATATACATCTGCTCTTTGCATTAAATCTTCAAACTCAATTGCTGAATATGAAGCTAACCTTTCAAGAATAATCTCTGTTGCATATGAAATGCTAGTTGTCGAGATAATAATCTCAACTCTATTACATGTAGAAAGAACAATCGCTTCTTTGATTGCTTTTTCTAGTGTTATTTGTTTTAAGAATCTATCTTTATCTTCTTCACATGAAAAAGCAAGTTTTTCCCTTGTCTGAATATCAGTATTTTTATGTGAAAAACTTATTACTAAATAGCTCATTATTAAAACTCTCTTTCAATCATTGCTGTCATTATTTGAACTAAAGAATCATCATTTTCATGTTCTACTGCTTTTATAGCTTCATGTCCTAATTGCTGAGATTGTTTTATACTATCTTCTAAAGCTTTTGTATTTATCATCTCTTGTTTTATCCAAGCACTCTCTTCTTGTGATAACTCTTTTTTGTATAATGCTTTTAATTTATCTTTATGTTCTGTTCTTTCAAATAGTAATAAATAAGGAATTGTAACTTTTCCTTCAACAAAATCTAACATTGCTGGTTTACCAAGTGTTTTTGAATCTTGAGTAATATCTAAAATATCATCAATCATTTGAAATGCTAAACCTAAATTTTTACCATAAAGTGCAAATTTATCTGCATCTTTATTTACTAAAAGTGCAGCAGCTTTAGCAGCAGCTTCAATCAGTGAAGCAGTTTTTTTATAAATCATATCAAAATATTTATCATATGATGTATTAAAATCTTTTGTTAAATCCACATCAAGCATCTCACCAATACTTAAAAGTGTTACAGCATTTGAGATTGTATATGCAATCTCTTTTGGCATTTGTGTTAGTTCTGTAAATGCTTTAGAATATAATACATCTCCAAACATAATTGATGTTTTATTGTCATAAAGTGCATTTACTGAAGGTTTTCCTCTTCTAGTATCTGCTTCATCAATTACATCATCATGTAATAGTGAAGATGCATGAATCATCTCAACAATTGCACAAAGTTTTATTGATTGCTCATTTACTCCTGCAATTTTAAGAATCAACTTACTTCTTAACATTTTTCCTGTTGCAAGTTTTTCTAATAATTCAATACATTTTTCATCATTACATTCTATAATAAATTTTTTTATTTGTTCTTTTACTTTTTCTAACTCTATCAATTTTAAACCTTACGAATCTAATCTTTGAATTACTTCACCAGTAAATTCAATATATAAACTCTTTTTCATTTCTTCAACTTTTTGACTATTCTCAAATAAATATTGTTCTAAAACTCTATTTATATCAAAATCACTACTTTTATCTTCACTTAAAAGTAGTTCCATAATTGCATATTTTTCAATTATTTTATCTAATTCATCATCTACTATTTGTGTATTTGCATTTCTTATTGCATCAAAAAATTTAGATTTAGGTGTTCCACTAAAAATATCATCTTCATCTTCAAATAGTGCTTCATAATTAGGCATTATTTTTCCTTATTTAACCTAACTCTTACAGATTTTGCATGAGCTGTTAAACCTTCTGTATCTGCTAATATTGCACAAGCTTCACCTAATTCATCAATTGCTTGTGAAGAAAAATTAATAATAGATGATTTTTTCATAAAATTCTCTACATTTAATGGACTATAAAATTTAGCTGTACTTCCAGTTGGTAAAGTATGATTTGGTCCTGCAATATAATCACCAATTGGCTCAGGAGTATTTTCACCTAAGAAAATCGCACCTGCATGTTTAATTTTTGAAAGTAACTCAAAAGGATTTGCTGTCATTACTTCTAAGTGTTCTGGAGCAATTTCATTCATAAGATTACAAGCTTCATCCATGTCTTTAGCAATAATAATAGCTCCTCTATCATTTATAGATTTTGAAGCAATTTCTCTTCTACTAAGAGTTTTTAAGTAGTTATCTACTTCAATTGATGTTTGAGTTGCAATCTCTTCATCAATAGTAATCATAATAGAACTAGCCATTTCATCATGCTCAGCTTGAGAAAGTAAATCTATTGCTAAATATTTTGGTTTTGCGCTGCTATCACTTAAAATTCCAATTTCACTTGGACCTGCAATCATATCTATATTTACTTCACCAAATACAAGTTTTTTTGCTGTTGCAACAAAGATATTTCCAGGCCCTGTAATTACATCAACTTTTGGAATAGTTTCAGTTCCATAAGCCATCGCCGCAATTGCACTAGCTCCACCTACTTTAAATGCTTTAGAGATATTACAAATATGACATGCAGCAAGAAGTAATTCATTTACTTCATTATTTGGAGTTGGAGTACATACAACAATCTCTTCAACACCTGCAACAATTGCTGGAATTGCATTCATAAGTAAACTACTTGGATATGCAGCTTTTCCACCAGGAATATATAAACCTGCTTTATCAACAGCACTTACTTTTTGACCTAAAACAGTTCCATTTTTTTCGAAATCTATCCATGATTTTGGAAGTTGTTTTTCATGATAAGCTTTAATTCTATCGTATGCTGTATGAAGAGCTTTTTTTAAATCACAATTTATATTTTCATATGCTGCTTTCATATCATCTTTTGAAATTAAAAGTTCATCATCACTTTTTACTTCCCATTTATCAAACTTTGCAATATGTCTTTTTAAAGCTTCATTTTTCTCTTCTACAATTTCACCGATAATATCAGTAACAATTGCTGAAACACCTTTTATATCCGTCTTTGCTCTTGCTAAGATTGAATCAAACTCTTCTTTAAAATTATCCTCTTGTGTACTAATAATCTTCATAACACCCTCTAAATTTTTTCTAATATTTCTTTTGCAATGTCAATAGTATCTCTGTTTTCTACATTTACTATTATATCTGCAACTTTTTTATAGTCATTTACTCTAATATCATAAAGTTTTTTTGCTTCTTCTAAATTTTTTAGTAGAGGTCTCTTTTTAAGTTTTTTTTGAGCATCTTCTGAATTATTAATTCTATTTAAAATCCCTTCAAAGCTTGATTGTAAATAGATTACTTTTCCTATTTTATTCAAATTTTCTTGTTTAAAAAATCCACCACCAGTAGAGATTAAAGTATTTGAAACATTCTTTTCAAGCCATAGTGCACATCTTTTTTCTAAGTCTCTAAAATATGCTTCACCATCTTGTTCAAAAATTTTTTTTATTTTTCTGTTTTCCATACTTTCGATTAAATCATCTGTATCAATTGCAAACAATGAAGATTGTTTTATCAACTGTCGTGCAATAGTACCTTTCCCTACTCCCATAAAACCTACAAGTATAATATTACCCTTATTCAAAAAAACATCCCTTATGATTTATATAGCCATAGATTATAACTAAATTTTAGTAAAATTCTAAATGACTAAAATCAATTTTTTAATCTAATGGAATAGATATTTTAAAAACTGCACCTTTGTGCATTTTATTTTCATAACTATATTTACTATTATATGCTTCAATTTTCCCATAAATATGCTCATTTATAATTTGATAAGTCATATAAAGTCCAATTCCAGTTCCATCACTTTTATGTTTTGTTGTAAAATATGGTTCAAATATATTTTCAATAATATTTTCAGGTATTCCACCTGCATTATCTTTGATAATTATTATTGCATTATTTCTTTGTTTAAAAGCCTCTATAAATATATATTTGTTCTCTACTATATTCTTCTCTTTAAATGCATCATTTGCATTATTTAATATATTTAATAGTGCTTGTGTTAACTCATTTTTATAAGTATTTATCTCTAAATTTTCATCAATTTTTAATACTACATTAATAAAATTTGTTTTAAAAATACTTTCTAATAATACTAGATTTTGTTCGACCATTGATTGAACTAAAAACTTCTCTTTTCTTTTATCAGCTGCAAAGAAATTTCTAAAATCATCAATTGTTGAAGAGAGATGTTGAGCTGTTGAATTTAACTTATCTAAAAACTCAATTGATTCTTTTTTATCATCTAAATTTGTTTCAATTTTAAGTTTTAATCCAGTTGAAATAGTTGAAATAAGACTTAAAGGTTGTCTCCATTGATGGGCAATATTTCCAATCATTTCTCCCATAGAGGCAAGTTTTGATTGTTTGAAAAGTAGTCTTTCTTTATTTTTTAGCTCTGTTAAATCAACAATAGTAAATAGCTTAACTTTTTCATTATTGATATAAATATATCTATCTTTTACTAACGCAGGAAATCGTGAACCATCTTTTTTTACTAACTCTATTTCATAAAAATCCAAATTTTTATTTAATGATTCTTTTAGTGTTACTACAAAGTCTTCATGCACATGATGATATAAATTTTTTCCAATTACTTCTTCTTTATTATCATAACCTAATAGTTTATATCCAACTTTATTAATATCAATACAATCATGCTCTTTAAATATTAAAACAGCTTCCATAATAGAATCAAGTAAAACTTCAAATGTTAAAATTGACTCTTTTAAAGCACCTTGTGTCTTTTTTAATTCTGCATTTTTTTCTTCTAGTTTTTCTCTTTCTTCTTGTATTTTCTTTTTATTATCTAAAACCTCTTTATATCTATAAGTAATAATAAATAGAATAATTATAAAAACAATAAAAACTTTCCAAAAGAATTTATAATCGATTCTATTGTCATAATTTACACTTATCCATTTTTTCATTATTTCATGTTTTGTAGACATCTCTAACTTTTGAACTAACTTATCAAAAATTGAGTATAAAAGAAAATCATCATCCCTAACACCAATACTTAAATCAAATTTTTCATCAAGTTTTCCAGCTATTTTCAACTCAGAAAAATAACTACTTTGAAGCTTATAACCTAAAGTTGTAATACTATCAATAAATCCATATACTTCATCGTGAAGAACTTTATCAAGTCCATCTTCAACTGAATCAACTAAAACAAATTTCTTATTTGGGTATTTTTTAATTAGATATTTACTAAAAGCATAATCTTTTCCTACTGCTATTTTTTTATCATCTAAAACATCTTCAAGACCATTTATATATCTTGTACTATTTTTTGTAGCAATTGCCAAAGGAAAGTTCAAATAAGGTTTTGTAAAATCAATATATTTCTTTCTATTTTCTGTACTTATAACTTGAGATAAAATATCACATTTTCTTTGTTTTATAGCTTCTAAACTATCTTTAAAAGATTTTGTTTTGTATATAGTCAAAGGAATATTAAGTTCTTTTTCAAAGAATTTCATAAAATCACTTATAATTCCAGAATATTTGCCATTTTTTAACTCTTCAAAAGGCATTCTATCTGGGTCAATACACATAATAATTCTATCTTTTTTCTCTAAGTATGTTATCTCATCTTTTGAAAAATCATAATTTTTAGAGTATTTACTTAATGAATATACTAGTTGATTTAATTGAATATTCTTGCTTATTTTTCCAGCTTTTTTTGCTTCTTCTAATTGAGTAGATAAAATATCTTGTCTAATTTCTCCGATTTTATATGAATCTAAGAGCATAATACTTTCTATTTTATTTGCTTCATATTTTAAAGCTTCTTTACTTTTTCGTTTAGAATATTTATTATAAATAATATCTATCATTTCATCTTTATTTTCTAAAGCGTATCTCCAACCTTTGTTAGTTGCTTCTATAAAACTTTTGATAGTTCTAGTATTATTTTTCAAGTAAGCCAATGAAGAAAATAGGCTTTCACCTAAAGTCGTAACTTCAAAATTTGAAGGATTTATTACGTTGTATTCAATTCTATTTTTTTGAAGAATAAAAGGCTCATTTGTTATAAAAGCACTCATTGCATCAACTTTTCCTGACATAAACTCTTCAATAGAGCCAAAAGGTTTGATTTTTATATCTTCTTTTTTTATATCAAATTTATCAAGTAATCTTTTTAAAGAGGAGTTTTTTAATTCAAAAGTACTAATACTTATAGTTTTGTTTTTTAATTCTTCAGGAGAGAAAATATCTCTTTTTGTAATAAATACTAAAGGAGAGACTTTTAAATAATTAGCTAAAAGAATAATAGGTTTACTTTTATCATAATTATCTATTATTGAAGTATCATAAATTCCAAATGTTGAGATGCCATTTTTAACATCACGTTCAATGTCAACACCATTTTTATACTCTTTTAACTCAACATCAAATCCAGCATCCTTGTAAAAACCTTTTTCAACTGCAGCAATATATCCTGCAAATTCAAACTGATATTTCCAATTAAGTTGAATAGATACTTTTTTAGTAGGTTGTGCAAATAAAGAGTTTATAACAACAAAAAACATTAAAATACTTATCTTTAATAAGTGCAAAATAAACCTTTAAAATATGTTAATAAATTATACCATTATTTTTTAAAATCAAACTTTCTTTTATATCGCTCAATCATTGATTGATTTCCCAAAATTCCACCTTGATGTATATATACTATTGTCTTACTACTTTTAAAATAATTAGAGTTCAAAAGTGTAATAAAACCTAAAGGGTCATATAATAAATCAAACTCAATTTTAGTCTCTTCTTTTAAGTTTTTATACATTTCATAGAACTCTAAGTATAGCTTCCCAAAATGGTAATTTTTTGGACTTTTTAAAATTATTGGATGATTTTTTTCATCTTTTTCCAACATAAAAAATTGTTTTTTTAAATACTCATCTTTTCCAACACAAGAACAAGTTATTACTTCACAATCCAAATATTTTTGTAAAAATAAAGAAGTTGTTCCTGTACCACTTGGCAAACAAACAACCATATCATTTATGTTATTTTCAATTTGCCAATTTTTAATCTCAGTTGCAAGTATTTTTATACCATAACTTGCTTCTAAAACTCTACCACCTTCTTGTATATATAATATATCTTTTTGCAAACAATTAGATGATATATACTCATTTAAGTCTTCTTCATTTTTTTCTATTAGATTTGCACCGTTTTTTAATGATGCTTCATAATTGCCTTGGGGATTTTCTTTTAGATAACTTGAAATATGCTTTATATAAAAATCAAAATCCCAGTTTCTAAGCTTTGCTAAAACAGACATTGAGTATAGTGAGTTAGCTTGTGCAGAGCCATAAGAAATTAGTTTTTTTACATTTTTAAAATCATTTTTATAAAAATAGTAAAACTTTCTTGCTTTATTTCCTGAGAAATCTTTATCTAGTAAATCATCTCTTTTTACAAAGATTTTTCTATTATTAAATGTTACTTCTTGCATTGGTGAATTTGTAAATTTCATATGTGATTGTACCATTTATTAATAAAAGTTTTGTACAATTATAAAAATAATAAAAGGTATTTGAATGAATTTATTAGAGTATATTGATAAAGGTGGTGTAATAGTTTATATCCTTATTGTATTAAATATTATTGGATTTACTATTATATTTTGGAAATTTTTTACATTACCTAGAAAAAATGCAATGATAAATAAAATAAAAGAAAAAATAGATTTATCAAAAGATAACGTAAATGCTCAAATAGAATATGAAGTACAAAAATTAGAAATAGGATTAACATATATTAAAAATATTGCTTCTATTGCTCCTTTATTAGGATTACTTGGTACTGTTTATGGGGTTTTTAAAGCATTTGAAACAATTACAGCAAAAGGGCTTGGTGACCCAACAGTTTTTTCTAGTGGTATTTCAATAGCACTTATTACAACAATTGCTGGTCTTATAGTTGCTATTCCTCATCATATTGCATATAACCATTTTATTTCACAAATAGATGCAATTGAACTAAAAGCAAAAAAAGATTTAATAGAGATAAAAAAAGATTAATAATGAAAAGAAGAGAGACTTTAGGAGCTGATTTAACTCCCATAATTGATGT
Organism: Arcobacter sp. CECT 8986; assembly: GCF_004116725.1. Lineage (NCBI taxonomy): Bacteria > Pseudomonadati > Campylobacterota > Epsilonproteobacteria > Campylobacterales > Arcobacteraceae > Arcobacter > Arcobacter sp. CECT 8986. Next base: position 134,725 of record NZ_PDKG01000004.1, read on the forward strand.
TGTATTTATCTTATTAATATTTTTTATTGTTACTTCTGTATTTAAAAAAGAGCAACTTGCTCTTATGTTAGATTTGCCATCATCAAATGCAAAAGAGATGGAAGTAGAAAAAAAACAAGTCTATATTGAATTAAGTGAAAATAAATTAGCAATAAAAGGTAATGAAGTTACTTTTAAAAGTTTAGAAGATGAACTAAAAGATATAAAAGATAAGAAAAAGCCTATTGTTGTAAGAATTGATAAAAATGTAAAATATGAAAGAGTGGTTAAAGTATTAGATTTACTTCAAAAATTAGATTTAAATAATTTAGCTTTAATTACAAATACAAATAAAAACTAGAGAAAATCTCTTAGTTTTTATTTAATGCTTGTAAGTCAGAAAATGCTACTTCAAGTCTAGCAATCATAGATTCTTGACCTGCTCTTAGCCATTTTCTTGGGTCATAGTAACCTTTATTTGGTTTATCTTCACCATCTGGGTTTCCTATTTGACCTTGTAGATAATCGTGATTTTTAGCTTCGAATTCTCTTACACCATTCCAAAATGCCCATTGTGTATCTGTATCAATATTCATTTTAATAACACCATACTCAATAGCTTCTCTAATCTCTTCAAGCGCAGAACCAGAACCACCATGGAATACAAAATCAACTGGTTTATCATTTGTATTTAGTTTTTCTTTAATATATTTTTGAGAATTGTCTAAAATTACAGGAGATAATACAACATTACCTGGTTTATAAACTCCATGAACATTACCAAATGAAGCAGCAATTGTAAAGTTTTCTCCTACTTCTAGTAATTTTTCATATGCATAACAAACCTCTTCTGGTTGTGTATAAAGAAGTGAATTATCAATTCCTGTGTTATCAACACCATCTTCTTCACCACCAGTAATTCCAAGTTCAATCTCTATTAGCATATCAATGTCATTCATTGTTTTAAAATATTCAACACAAGTTGAAACATTTTCTTCTAAAGATTCTTCACTTAAATCTAACATATGAGATGTATAAAGAGGTCTACCTGTTGCGTCAAAGTGTTGTTTTCCAGCTTTTAATAAGCCATCAATCCAAGGTAAAAGTTTTCTTGCTGCATGGTCTGTATGTAAGATTACAGGAACATTATATGATTTTGCCATTGCATGAACATGCATAGCTCCTGAAATTGCTCCTAAAACTGCTGCATCAGAAGTTTTTAATCCCTTTCCAGCAAAATATTGAGCTCCACCATTTGAAAATTGAATAATAATTGGTGAATTAACTTTACTTGCAGCTTCTAAAACTGCATTTACAGAATCAGTTCCTACAACATTTACAGCAGGAATAGCAAAATTATTCTCTTTTGCATATGCAAAAAGTTTTTTTGCCTCGCTTCCACTTAATACACCAGGTTTAACTACATCAAATACAGCCACTTAAATCTCCTTATTTAATAACTATTTTAGCTTCATTTTTTAATTTTTTTGAAATACTATCCATTCTATCTTTAAATTTAGATTGAAGTAAATATTGTTTAATTCTACTTTCTACTTTATCAAAAGTTAGAGGTTTAGAAGCAGTTTTAGACTCTAAATAAATTACATGATATCCAAATTGAGTTTTTACAGGAGATTTTGAATACTCACCAGCTTTTAACTCTTTTGCTGCTTTACTAAATTCTGGAACCATTCTATTTTCTGGGAATTTACCTAAATATCCACCTTTAGTTGCTGTTGGTCCTGTTGACATCTCTTTTGCTAATTTAATAAATTCATCTTTTTTATTTTTAGCTTTGTTTAATTTAGCAATTGCTTTTTTTGCATCTGCTTCTGTTTTTAATAAGATATGTCTAGCTTCTAAGATAGCTGGTTCTTTAAAAGTACTTTTGTTTTTGTTGAAGTAATCTTTTGCTTCTTTATCTGAAACTTGTACTGCTTTAAATTGTTGTTGCATCCAGATTTCTAATGCTAAATCTTTTTTAATTTTATTTAATGCATCTTTGAATTCTTTTTCATTTTCTACACCACTTTTTAAAGCTTCAAATGTAAAAAGTTTCTTTTTAATAGCTTGTTGAATTATTTTATCTTTTCTATCTTTTGGTAAAAGATCAATATCAACGTTTTTATTTCTTAAAATAACAGCTAAATCGTCCTTTGTAATTTTTTCCCCATTAACTGATGCATAGTAATCACTAGCAGCACTTAATGACGTACTTAAAACTAATGTAGCTATTACACTTGATACTATTTTTCTCATAATCGTCCTTTTTATTTGTTATAAAATTTATTCTATCTATATTTTATTAACAATTGATTAATTTAATAAAATTTTCGTAAAGCATATAGTATAACGTATCTTTACTTTATAAAAATAACAAAAAAAATAAAATTTTGAAATTTAACTTAAAAAACCTTTAAATTTTTAAAATTTTATGGTACAATTCGCAGAAAATTTAAACTTAACTTAAATTTAAGGAAAATATACATGAGAATTTTAATTATTGAAGATGAAATTACATTAAACAGAACACTGCAGGAAGGGTTAACTGATTTTGGTTACCAAGTAGATGCAGCAGAAAACTATAAAGATGCAGAATATTTTATAGATATTAGAAATTATGATTTAGTACTTACTGACTGGATGTTACCAGATGGTGATGGTATTGAATTGTGTAAAATCGTAAAAAATAGAAGCTCTAGAACTGCAGTTGTAATTATTTCTGCAAGAGACGATAAAGAGAGTGAAATTGAAGCATTAAAATCTGGTGCTGATGATTATATTAAAAAACCATTTGATTTTGATATTTTACTAGCAAGAATTGAAGCTAGATTAAGATTTGGTGGAACTAACGTAATCGAAATTGAAGACCTTGTTATCAATCCAGATGAAGAAAAAATCATCTATAATGATGAAGAGATTGAATTAAAAGGTAAACCTTTTGAAGTATTAACTCACTTAGCTAGACACAGAGATCAAATCGTTTCAAAAGAACAATTATTAGACGCAATCTGGGAAGAACCAGAATTAGTAACTCCTAATGTTATTGAAGTTGCGATTAACCAAATTAGACAAAAAATGGATAAACCTTTAAATATCTCTACTATTGAAACAATCAGAAGAAGAGGATATAGATTCTGCTATCCTGAATCACACGACGACGCAGAATAATTAAATAAACAATACTAAATAACACTATTTGATTTTGAAGGATTTATATGAACACGAAAAGCATTTATAAACAGTTTTACCAAAAACTAATACTTGCCACTTCGCTGTTCATTACTACTTTATCTTTCATCTTTTATGGGTACACAAAAGCAACTATTTATGAAGAACTAAAAGAGAGCTTAGTTGCTGATGCTCAACTAATATATAAAATTAGTAAAAGTAAAGGTGCCAATAAAACAAACTTTAACATAATAACTCACACAGGTATTACTGTTGATTTAGTAACAGTTGATAATCTTGCTGAGATAAGTTTTGAGACTTTTGATAGCAATGGAGATTATTATGTTGAACTTTTATATCCTTTTGATATAAAAAGTAAAAAATTCATAAAGATAATAAAAAATATAAACTCATCAAGAGAGATGCTTACAAAAATATTTAACAATTTATTATTCTTATCTCTTGGTGGACTAATACTTGTTGTTCTTTATGCATTTACTGTATCAAAAACTCTATTAAGACCTATTATTCAAATAACTAAGAAGTTATCTAATATGAATGAGAATTATCTTACTCAAATTAATAAAGATACTTTACCTATTGAATTTCATCCACTAGCTGATTCTATTAACTCTTTGACAAATAGAATTGAAACATATGTAAAATTCAAAAAAGAGTTATTTATAGGTGCAGCACATGAACTAAAAACTCCTCTTGCAGTAATGAAGTTAAAAAATGAAGTAACTTTGATGAAACAAAGAGATGCTGAAAAATATCAAGACACTTTAAAACTTACTATCAAACAAATTGATGATATGAATAAAATGATAGGTTCAATTCTTGATATTGGTAGAGCAGAAGGTGCACAATTTGAAAAACCTGTTGAAGTTGATTTAGTTCAATATATGCAAAGAAAAACAAATGATTATAGAATGTTAAGTGCTCAAAAGAAAATCACTATTACTTTCTATGCAAATGTTAACTACTATAATATATTGTTACAAGTAACACTTTTAAATCAAATTATTCAAAACTTTGTACAAAATGCAATTAAGTTTACACCTGAAGAACATAGTATAGCAATAAGACTTGAAAAAAATAAAGAGTTTACAACTATTTCTGTAACTGATGATGGTGTAGGAATTGATGAAAATATTGACCTATTTGCTCCATTTAAAAGAGTTGGAAATGAAAGTGGTGCTGGACTTGGATTATTCTTAGCTAAAAATGCAGCCGATGCAATGGGTGCAAAAATATCTCTAGAAAATAGAAAAGATGGAAAACTTGGATGTGTTGCAAAGCTTATGCTTTACAATAATCCTGTATGTAAATTATCTTAAAATAACGCCTCATGTTCGATTTTAGTACAATTATTTTGTACTACTTTCATACCTGCATCAGTAGCTTTTTTTGCAGCATCATTATTTACTAAACCTAGTTGAGTCCATATTGTATCAATATCACCTCTTTTTATAGCTTCATCTACAATTTTATCTATAACTTCTGGTTTTCTAAATATATCAACCAAATCAATTTTTTCAGGAATATCACTTAAGTGTCTATAAACTTTTTCACCTAAGATTTCATCTTCTTTTGGATAAACTGGAAAGATTTTAAATCCAGCACCTTTTAAATAGCTTGCAACTTTGTTACTAGCTTTAGTCGGGTCAGGAGAACAACCAATAATAGCAATTGTTTTTGTATTCTCAAAAATGCTTTTTATCTCTTCTTTATTAGAATTAATTGTTGCAAATTCGCACTGCATTTTTTATCCTTTAAAATAAAATATATTAATAATATAACAAATTAGTAAAAATTTTAATAAACAAAAAATTATTTTTTACTAAAACTCTTACAAATAGTGTCATTATTTGCTTATTTTAGGAAAATTACAATATAATAACACAATAAATTTTATAAAAAGTAAGAAAAAAATGAAAAGAATCCATCTATTACTATTATTTCTATTCCTTGAAATAGGGACTCTTATTATTCTTTTTGCCAATTACAAGACAAAAGAGGATTCAATTTTAAATGCTGAAACTCAATTAGCAGTTTCACAATATAAAATAATAAATGACTCTTTTAAAAATCTTGCTAATAGTGTGTTCTTTGGATACATAAATAAACCACAAATAATAGATGCCTTTGAAAAAAGAGATAGAGAACATTTACTCTCTTTATTAAATGAAGACTACCAATATTTAAAAACTATTGATTTTGAACAAATTCACTTTCATTTACCAAATAACCACTCATTTTTAAGACTTCATAGACCTGGTAAGTATGGTGATGATTTAACAAATATAAGATACAGTGTTGAATTTGTTAATAAAAATAAAGTAAAAATATCAGGACTTGAAATAGGAAGAGTACTTCCAGGATTTAGATATGTTTATCCATTGTTCAAAGATTTTAAATATATAGGAAGTGTAGAAAACTCTTTTGGGGCAGATGCATTTATAAAAAGATTAGAAAAAATTTATAATATTCAAGTTCATTTTTTAATTGAAAAAGAGTTATTTGATAAAAAAGTATTTGATGTTTATAAAGATTTGTATAAAAAAAGTATTGAGCATGAAGATTATATTTTACTAAAACCAAATAAAGAAACATTTGATAAAAAAATACAAAAATACTTAGAAAACTTATATCAAACAAAATTAAAAAACAAAGTTAATTTAAAAGTAAAACAAAAAAAGACTTTTTCGCTAGAAGTGAAAATAAATACAAAAGATGGAATAAAACATAAAATTGTTACATTCTTACAATTAAAAAATATCAAAAATGAAAAAATTGGATACTTTGTAATTTATAAAGATAATGATAAACTAGAAAAAGTTGAAGAAGAGTTTTTTGAAGAGTGCTTAATTTTTAGTTTTATAAACTTTTTAATACTTCTTTTAATTTATAAAGAGATTTCAAAAAAAGAGACTTTAGAAAAAACGGTAAAAGAAAAAACTGCACAATTAAATCTTCTGAATCTTTCACTTGAAGAGAGAATAAAAAGAGAAGTAATTAAAAATAAAAAACAAGAAGAGAAACTACATGAATATGAAAAAATGGAGCAAATGGCAGAACTTATGGGAAATATTGCACATCAGTGGAGACAACCACTTGGAGCAATATCAGTTGCTGCATCTGGATTAAAAATAGAAGATGAATTAAATATATTAAAAAAAGAGGATATAAAATTTCATGTTGATTCTATACTAAAAAATACAAATTTCTTATCAAGTACAATTGATACTTTTACTGAATATATTAGAAATAATTCAGAAGTAAAAGAGGTGTTAATCCAAGGTGTTATAGTCGAAACATTAAATATAATAAAATCTACATATAAAACTTGTAATATAAATATTATATATGAAAGAGATGAGTGTGAAGATATATATAAAGAGATAGTACCAAATGATTTATCTCAAATTTTAATTATATTATTAACTAATGCAAAAGAGGCGTTAATAAAAGATGATATAAAAAATCCTTATATTCAAATATCTATAAAAAAACAAACAAATAGTTTTTCTATTATTGTTAAAGATAATGCAAAGGGAATTGATGAGAGAATTATCTCAAAAATATTTGATCCATATTTTACAACTAAACATCAAGCACAAGGTGTAGGATTAGGACTTCACATTGCAAGAAGAGTTGCAAGAAATAATCTAAATGCAGAAATTACAGTAGAAAATAGTAAAGCTGGTGTTTGTGCAAAAGTTAAAATACCATATTAAAGGAGCGATTATGAACTTACCTAAAGATGCAAAAAAAATAGAGTTAGACAATATCACAGTTGATTTTTTTGAATTTACAAAAGATGGTGATACTTTTGTATATTTTGACACTTCTGTGTGTGCAGCTCCAGAGCCTATGATAAATGCAATGGCGGGATTAAAATATATAAATCATACAAATAAAAAGTTACTTATGAAAAATCATCAAATTCCTTCAGGATTATTTCCTAGAATTGATAAAAGTTTTGATTTTATTATTGAAAGAGTTGAAGATGATAATGTTCTTATAACATTTACATATACACAAGATTCACTAGCTGAAATTGATTTTAATAATAACTTTTGTGCAGGAGCTTAGATTTTTTCTAAGCCTTGCAGTTTCTCTTGAATATAGTTTTTCACTTGTGAATAATCTATTGTCTCTTTAAAATCTTCAAATTTTGCACCACTTGCATTCACATGACCTCCGCCATTTGCAAGTTTTTCTGCCATATAAGAAACATCTACTTTTCCATCTGCTCTAAAAGATGCATTCCCTTTTTTACTAATATCTATAAAGAAATCATAATCAGGATTTGCTTTTAAAAATGCATTGGCAGGAATAGAAATAGAACCTAAAGTATAAGTTAGTAATCCTTTATGTCCTTTGAATAATACCGTTAAATCATCTTTTATTTTATCTAAAGAATATACTAAATATTTAGCACTTAAATTATCCAAAGTATCATCAATACCATTTGTATTTAAAAACTCTTTTTTTAACTTATGTATGTCATTATCTAGTTTAATATTTGCATCTTCTTCATTGATATATTTTGCAGCTTCTTTTAATAAATATAGTCTAAATTCTCTATTTAAATCAGCAAAAAGTACATTATTAATCTCTCTTACTTTGCTAATCATAGTTAAAAGTACTTTTCCAAACTCAAAATTAAAAGTTTCATTATCTAACCAAATATCAATAGCATTCACACTAGCAATTAAAGGATTAATCCACTCATCATTTTGTGAAAAACCACCGTAATTTTTGCATAAATATTCATATGTAATTTTTGCAGCACATTTACTTATATCAAGAAAATACCAATCATATGAATCTGCACTTTTTTGACCAGATGCATGATGATCTAAAAGTTGAAGTTTAATATTATAATTATCATTTTTTAAAGCTGTTATCTCTTTATCTAAATCTTTTGATTCTTGTGGTGTAAGATTTAAATCTGTAATTAAAAGAAAAATCTCTTCTTCTTTATTCTCTTGCTTTATTAACTCAAGAACTTTTTTTAAAGTTAATTTTACTTCAAGCCCATAATTGGCATTAAAAAAAACACCTTGATTAAATATCTCTTTTGTTAATAATTGACAAGAATATCCATCTAAGTCTGTATGTGAAATATGAAATAATTTCATGAAGCAATGTCCTTAAGAGTTAAATCCTCTAAGAACACGTTTATTTTATTTTGTAAGTTATTTAGTAAAGGCCAAATTGTGCATGTATTAGCAATATCAGAAGGACAAGAATTAATAGATGGAGAACACTCAAAAACAGATGGATTTTTCTCTTCTGCTGCTGTTGTAATTTCCAAAATTGTTAATTTGTCATATGATTTTTTTAGAGCAAAACCACCGTTAACACCTCTATGAGATACAACAATATCATTTTTTGCTAGATTTTGCATAACTTTTGCTAAAAAAGATTTTGATATATTTAATTCTTTAGATAATACATCTACATTTTTTGGTTTATCACTTTTTGCAATAGATACTAAAGAAAGAAGTGCGTATTCGCTCTTTTTTGTTAATAACATAATTTTCCTAACTAAATTTTTAATAAACATATTCTACTAGAAGTAAAATTAATATTAATTTTTTTTGTAAACTAAATTTAGTTTTTATAAAAAATTTAAAAAAAAAGGTTGCAAGTTAACTTGCAACCTTTTTACTTAGCTAAATTGGTAAAGTAAGTAAATTACTTAGCTCTAATTCCTAACTCAGCAACTAAAGAAGTAAATCTTTCATAATCAGTTTTCTTTAAGTATTGTAAAAGTCTTTTTCTTTTACCAACCATTTTTAAAAGACCTAATCTTGAAGAGTGATCTTTTTTGTTTGTTTTTAAGTGCTCAGTAAGAACTCTAACTTGCTCTGTTAAAATAGCAATTTGAACTTCTGCTGAACCTGTATCTTTTTCATTTTTTTGGAACTTTGCAATAATACTTGCTTTTACGTCCTGATCTAAAGCCATAATGACCTCCTAATAGGTATATTTAATTTCACTTAACAATTTTAAGTGTCGCGAATTATATTCAAACTTATATTAAAGTAAGTTTAAGTTAAATATGATTAAATTATGTTTATTAGGGAGAAAAAATGAATATAATAGACTTTGAAAATATTCATGTTGGATATGATGAGAAAATAATATTAAAAGAGTTAACACTAAAAATAAAACAAAATGAACACTGGGCAATTCTAGGCTCAAATGGTTGTGGAAAATCAACACTTATAAAACTTATGCTTTCAGAGCTTCATCCAAGAAAACAGTACAAATATAAAAAAGAGATTATGGGAAAAGAGAGATACTCAATCTTTGAATTAAAAAAAGATTTAGGAATTATTACAAATGATTTACATAATTACTTTGAAAAAAATGCAGGATTTTTGTCTGGATATGAAGTAGTATTAAGTGGTTTTTATAGTTCTATTGGTATTTTTAAACATCAAGATTTCACAGAAGAACAACACCAAAGAGCGATACAAACAATTGAGTTTTTAGAAATTGAAGAGTTAAAAGATAAATTAGTATGTCAAATGTCAACAGGACAACTAAGAAAATGTATAATTGCAAGAGCTTTAATTCATAAACCTAAAGCTTTTATTTTAGATGAACCAACGGTTGGATTAGATATAAAAGCACAAGATAATTTTATAAAACTTCTTAAAAAACTTTCAAAAGAGAGTTCAATTGTTTTAGTAACTCATCACATAGAAGAGATTTTTAAAGAGATAAATAAAGTTGCACTTATAAAAGATAATACAATTTATAAAAGTGGTGATAAAGAAGATATTTTAAATAGCGAAAATTTATCAAAAATATTTGATATCAATATAAAACTTGATAAAGAAAATGATAGATATTTTATAAAAAGTATAGATAACTAAAAGAGGTAAAATGTTAAACATAGTATATAAAAAACAAGTCATAAATAAATTATTTATGCTTACAGCTTTTTGTATTTTTTCACTTGTTATGTATCAAGGGCATATTCAAAAAGGTGGAGTTTATACAATTTTAATGTATTTAACTTTTCTATTGATTGCTTTTCAAATTGCATCTATTTTTTATGTACTATTTGTAACAAGACGATTAGAATTAAAAATTGATGAAAAGACTATTTCATGGAAAGTTTTTGATAATAAAAAAATTTCTAAAGAAATAAATATTAATTTAGAAGAGATAAAACAGACAAAAACAGAGATAAATTACTTAACAGGAAATGTTTATTCGAACTTTACTATTACTTTTATACTAAATAATGATTCTATAATTGAGCTTACTGATGGACTTTTGTATGATATTGGACTAGAAAAAGCAGAAGAGATTTCTACTTATTTATTAAATCATAATTTAGGCGATGAGACAGATATTAAATTTGCAAATTTAGTAAAAGATTTGGATATTGATACATCAAAAGAACAAAAATTTATAACAAAAGAGCCAAAAGCTTATATTTTAGGAGTTATTTCAAAAAATAAAAAAGAGTTTTTAGCTTTAAGATTACAAATCGAAGCTGTCTATTCAGATTATAATAACATCAAAAAAAATACAAACAATGAGTATTTAGTAGAAAATGTTGATAAAAAAGATAGTTATATCCATCTAAAAGCAAATCCTATTGGTTATATGATAAGATTTGAAAATGTAAGTAAAAAGCCTGATTTAAAGATGTTAAAAGAGTTTAAAGGTGCGACAATAAAAAATAAATTGGCAAATATAATGAGAGCAAAATAGATTTTTGCTCTTTATTTATCATCCACCAGTTTTATAAAATGCTCTAGCTGAAGTTTGAGTATCGCTCTCTTCTGACCATTTGTTTTTTTCTGGTTTATTTTTTAAAACCTTTTTCAAAATTTCAAGAGCTTTTTCTATATCATCACTCTCAACTGCTTTTTTAATACTTAATGCATCTTCAAAATATAAACATGGTATCAAAAACCCTTCTGCTGTTAATCTTATTCTATTACAGTCTGAACAAAAATCAGCTTTGTGAGGTTCTATTATTCCAAACTCATATCCATCATCTAACTCAAAGTTTTGAGAAGGTGAACTTCCATCTCTTTTTATAGCTTTGAAGTTATATTTAGAAGCAATAATATTTTGTATCTCTTGTGAGTTTAAACCTTTTGCACTATCTTTTGCATGATGATTTTCCATAAACTCAATAAACCTAACAGTATATCCTCTTTGTTTACAGTACTCTAAAATCTCTACAAGTTCATCATCATTAATGCCCTTCATTGGAACACAATTTATCTTTACTTTTAGCCCTACTTTTGAAGCAGTTTCTATTCCCTCTAAAACTTTATTTAATACATCTTTTTGTGCAATCTTTTGTGCTACATCAGCTTTTAATGTATCTAAAGATATATTTACTCTTTTAAGACCTGCATCTTTTAACTTTTGAGCAACTTTTGGTAAAAGATAACCATTTGTAGTTAGTGCTAAATCGATATCATTTTTATAATCATATATCATTTTTATAAAAGTATCTAAGCCCTCTCTTAATAGTGGTTCACCACCAGTAATACGAACTTTTTTAACACCTTCATCTATTGATACTTTTATAAATTTAAATAAATTTTCATAAGAGAGTAGATTCTCTTTTGGTACCCAAGAAAATGGTTTTTCAGGCATACAGTATTGGCATCTAAAATTACATCTTTCAGTAACAGATACTCTTAAATAATCTACTACTCTGTTGTGTCCATCTATTAACATTATTTTCTCACTTTTTACAAAAAAATTTTAAAAGCTTAATATAATTAAACTTAAATAAGAAAAATTAATTATAAATTGAAATTAATTTTTCTTGGTCAATCTCTCTTTTTTTCATATCAATATAACCTTTATCTTTATAGTTTCTAAGAACTCTTGATAAAGTTTCTGGTGTTATATTTAACATCTGTGCAATTAAGACATTTTTAGTTTTAAAAAAATCTTCTTGATTCTCAACTATATACTTTGCAACTCTTTCATGTGTATCTAACACAAGTTGAGAAGAGATAATTCTTTCTAAATTTTTTATCTTCTTAATCAAAGAAGATTGAATTTTTAAAATCATTGTTTCATTAGAATAGATAATCTTTTTAAACTTCTCAAAATCAATCTTTAAAACTTCACATTCACTATATGCTAATGCTGTTGCAGGATAAGGAATATTTTCAAAATTACTTAACTCTGCAATAAGCTCATTATCATAAAAGTATTTCATTACAATCTCTTTGTTTGTACTTGTACTTTTGTAAAGTTTCACAATACCTTTTACCAATAAATGCAAATATTTTGACTCATCGCCCTCATAAAAAATTATGTTATCTTTTGAAAAATTAGTTTTTATTGAAATTTTTTCAATTTTTTTCAATATCTTTTCATCTAAATCTTCAAAAAGATAAAGCTCTTTTAAATTCATTCTTTACCTTTAGTTTAATCTTTCCCATGCTTCTTGTAAAGAATCAACTCTATTTGCAAATAATAAATATAAAGCAATATTAAACTTACTTAACTTTAATATATCTTGACTTGGATTATTAATTATTTTTTTTGATTCTTCAATTGTTATATTTTCATATACTTTATCATAATTAATTCCATAATGTGATAATTCAAAACTTTTTTCACAAATTTCATCATCTATTTTTTGCCAATATTTTCCATCTGAAAATACTTCTGGACTACCTTCAGCAGCTTTAACAATTGTTACTTGTTTAAAATATTCACTAAAAATATTTATATATTTTTGTACATAAGGTCTATGAAATGCAGTTGTAACTGCATATTCACTTTTTGCAACACCCAAAAGTTTTTCAACTGTATTAAACACAGTTCGAAGTCCTAATTCATGTCTTAGTGGTGTTAAGTCACTTAAATTTTTTAAATACTCTTGTCTATCAAAAATATGAACATATTCATTTGTTTTTAATTCACCAGCTAAATCTTTTGCACACATTCCAATTTTTGCAGGTTGCAAATAATCTGTTGAGATTACAAGATTTAAAGGTTTAATATCACTATTTTTTTTATAAAAATCTTTTAATATATCTTCATATAAAGGAAATAAGAATGGATTTCTCACTCTTCCATCAAAGGAATAACCAAGTTCTATTGAATCTTTCACTTCTTTGAATGTCATTAAATTTTTCAAAGCTTTTACACAAGCTTTCAACTCATCATCTGATTCAAGTTTTACTCTAAAACCTATCAAAAATGCTCCAATTTGTGCATCAGTTACTTCTTTTTTAAGTATTTTTGTTATTACATCAATAGTCTCATCTTCTAATAAATCACGATTTCCTTTAATCCCTGTACCAACGGCTTTTATATACTTTTTAAAATCCACTTTTAAACCTTTATAAGCATAAAATATTAATCATTTAATTTAATTTTATATAAGGATAATATAGAATTGCTTAAATAAAACATGGGAATGGGGTTTACGTTTGAATTTACAAGAAACTATAAAATCTATTGATTTTTTTAATAGATTAACAGAAGAACAAATAGAGATATTGAGTGATTTTTCAAATATCACATCATATAAAAAAGACTCTATTTTATATTACGAAAGTGATGAAAATAATAAATTAATGTTTTTAATAGAGGGTTTATTAAAAGTATATAAAGTTGATAAATTCGGAAATGAGATTTTTTTATATCACATTTATAGCAATAATATGATTTCAGAACTTTCATCAATTAATAATACAAAAATTCACTGTTTTTCTAATGCAGAGTTTATTGAAGATTCAAAAGTTTTATCAGTTGATTATGAAAAATTTAAAGAGAATTTTTTAGATAAAAATATATTAACCTCTGAACTAATAGAAGTTTTATTAAATAAAAGTCAGCAGTTTCAGTGTATTATAAATAGAGAGCTTGTATTTGATGCAACGGCAAAAGTTGCATTTATGTTAAAGCAAGATTTACATATGTTTAATAAACTAAAAAGACAAGAAGTATCTTTTATGCTTCATATTCAACCTGAAACTTTGTCAAGAGTATTAAAAAGATTGACAAGAAATAATATTATAAATATTGAAAATGGGGATGTACAAATCATTGATGAAAATTCATTGGTATCTATATTTAAAGGTATTGGGGTATGAAAAAGTCACAAACAATTAGTAGTAAAATCAAAACTATTGGATTAATTTTTGTAATTTTAGTTGCAAGTTTAATTGCTACAACTATTTATTTAAATGAAAAAAATGAAAAAGATGCGTTGATTATAAATATTGCTGGTAAACAAAGAATGCTTACTCAAAGAATTTCTAAAAATGTATTTTATTTATATCATAACAATAAAAAAAGTTTCACAGAATTAGACAATGCAGCACAAGAGTTCATATATAATCTAAACTCTTTAAAAAATGGTAATACACTAATAAGTATAAACAAATCACCAACAGATGAGATTTCTAATCAAATTTCTAAAGTTGAGATTTTATGGAATAACTTTTACAAAAATATAAATAAATTTGAAGAGTTACTTCAATCAAGAGATAAAAATGATAAAAAAACAGAAGATATACTAAAAAGTATTGTTGAAAATGTTTATGAAACAAATAACAAACTTTTAAATGAAGTTGATGAAATTGTTAGTTTATACACAACTTATGCAGAAAATAAAACAGATTTCATAACATATTTTCAATATCTATTTGCACTTATAATTATTTTATTAATTGTATATAGTTACTTCAAATTAAAAAATATGGAAGAAAATGCAAAAAAATTCCTTGAACTTACAAAAAAAATAAAAGATGGAAAAATTGCAGAACCAATTGATATGGCTGATTTTCAAGCTGAAGATGAAATTGCAGAAGCCACAACTTCAATAAATTGTTTTATAAATAAAATAAATACAGCTATGAAATACTCAGATAGTGCTTCTAAAAAGCTTGAAGATTTAACTAATGAATTTGATGAAATACTAGAAGAGTTAAAAGATTCTCAAGATTTATCAAATCAATTATTTAAAAGTGAAGATATGGTTATCGAATCACAAGAAAACTTACTAAACTTCACTCATAAACTTGAAGATTTGAAAAAAGAGTTAAATTCTCTTTCTCAAAATTGTAATCATAAGTAAAATTAATCTATTTTTTTAAGCTATTAAAATATTCTTGAGCCTTTTTTCTTAGAAGGCTCATCCTTTTCTCACCTTTTGGCAAGCTATTTCTTAAAACTTTCATACTATTTAAAAACTTATCAATATCATTTGGAATTAAACTTTTTATATAATTTTTCAACTCTTTTGTGATTGCAGGAGATTGGCCATTTGTTGCGATAGATACTGTAATATCACCCTTTTTTATTATTGAAGGAAAGATAAAATCACTATACTCTTTAAAATCCACAAAGTTACATAAAACTTTTTTATTTCTTGTATATAAATAAATCTCTTCTTGTAATTTCAAATCATCAACAGCGACAACTAATATATCAATATTCTGTAAATAACCTTTATTGTAATTATCTTGTAAATATGTTAATTTATAATTATCTATTAGTTCTTTTAGTTCTTCTGTAATCTCTTTTGAGATAACTGTTATATTTGTTGAAAAATCTAACAAAGAAAGGATCTTTCTATGAGCAATAACGCCTCCACCAATTACTAATATATTTTTATTTTCCAAGTTTAATAATGTTGGTAAGTAGTTCAATTTAGCCCTTATATAGTTTTTCATATTGTACTTTTTTTTCTTTTAAAAAGTATTATTTATGATTTAAATCGGACAATATATATCTTAATTTAAACTTATAAAATTTGACTAAGGTCAATAATTATAAATAAAATAAGTGATACAATTGTTACGAAACAAATAAAAAGGAGATAATATGTCGCTTTCAAGAAGAGATTTTCTTAAAAGTTCGGCCGCAGCTTCAGCAGCAGCAGCAGTTGGGATGAATATACCAACACCTTTAAAAGCAGCAGCTAATAAGCTAGAGGGTGACTGGAGATGGGACAAAGCAGCTTGTCGTTTCTGTGGTACAGGTTGTGGAATTATGATTGCAACAAAACAAGGTAAAATTGTTGCAGTAAAAGGTGATCCAGCAGCTCCTGTAAATAGAGGGCTTAACTGTATAAAAGGTTATTTCAACGCAAAAATTATGTACGGGGCAGATAGATTAAAACAGCCTTTATTAAGAGTAAATGAAAAAGGTGAATTTGACAAAAATGGTAAATTTGCACCAGTTTCATGGAAAAGAGCTTTTGATGAGATGGAAGTTCATATCAAAAAAGCGCTAAAAGAATCAGGACCTGAGGGTGTAGCTAACTTCGCATCTGGACAATATACAGTGATGGAAGGTTATGCAGCACAAAAAATGATGAAAGCAGGTTTTAGAAGTAATGCAATTGATCCAAATGCAAGACACTGTATGGCCTCAGCTGTTGTAGGTTTTTATCAAACTTTTGGTATTGATGAACCAAGTGGATGTTATGATGATATTGAACTTACAGATACTGTTGTAACTTGGGGTTCAAATATGGCAGAAATGCACCCAATTTTATGGTCAAGGGTAACTGATAGAAAATTATCAGACCCTCAAAATGTTAAAGTAATCAATCTTTCAACATACAGACACAGAACTTCAGATTTAGCAGACATAGAAATTATCTTCAAACCAAATTCAGATTTGGCTTTATGGAACTATATTGCAAGAGAGATTGTATATAATCATCCAGAAGCAATTGATTGGGATTTTGTAAAAGAACATATTGTATTTGCTGCAAGTCCAGTAAATATGGGTTATGGTATGAGAAGAGCTGGTGAAAAATCATTAGTTGATGGTAAATACTCTGCAAAAGAGATGGAAATTATAAATAAAGAGATGAAAAAAGTAGTTTCTGAAGATGAAGCTCCTGCATTAGCAGCATATGGATATAAAGCTGGTGATGTTATGGTTAATAAACCTGCTGGACTTAAACACTGGGAAATCTCTTTTGAAGAGTACAAAAAATTCCTTGAGCCTTATGATATTGATTATGTTACAAAAGTATCAAAAGGGAATCCTGATGAATCTGATGAAACATTTAAGAAAAAAATTAAAGAATTAGCAGATTTATATATTGAAAAAAATAGAAAAGTAGTTTCATTTTGGACTATGGGTATGAACCAACACACAAGAGGAACTTGGGTAAATACTTTAGCATATAATGTTCACTTTTTACTAAATAAACAAGCAAAACCAGGTTCAGGTGCATTCTCACTTACAGGACAACCAAGTGCTTGTGGTACTGCAAGAGAAGTAGGAACATTCTGCCATAGATTACCAGCAGATTTAATGGTAAAAGTAAAAAAACATAGAGATATTTGTGAAAAAGCATGGCAAATTCCAAGTGAAACTTTAAATCCAGTTGGAAATCAACACATTATGAAAATTCATAGAGATATTGAAGATGGTCTTGTTAAATTTGCATGGATTAGTGTATGTAACCCATACCAAGATAGTGCAAGTGCAAGTCACTGGATAAAAGCAGCTAGACAAATGGATAACTTTATAGTTTGTTCAGATGGTTATCCTGGTATTTCTGCAAAAGTATCTGACTTAATCTTACCAACAGCAATGATTTATGAAAAATGGGGAGCATATGGTAATGCAGAAAGAAGAACTCAACACTGGAGACAACAAGTATTACCAGTTGGTGATTCAATGTCAGATACTTGGCAATGGGTTGAATTATCAAAAAGATTTACAGTAAAAGATTTATGGGGTGAATATACTCTAAGAAATGGTAAAAAATTACCAGATGTAATAGCAAAAGCTAAAGCAATGGGTTATGATGAAAATACATCAATGTATGATATCTTATTTGCAAATGAAAAAGCTAAATCTTATAAATTAGATGAAAATGATCCAATTCAAAAAGGTTTTGATAACTCTGAAGGATATGGAGATAGTAGAAATGTTGTAGGTAGTGACGGTGAAGTATTTAAAGGTTATGGATTCTTTATTCAAAAATATCTTTTTGAAGAGTATGCAGACTTTGGTAGAGGACATGGTCATGATTTAGCAGATTTTGATACTTATCATAGAGTTAGAGGTTTAAAATGGCCAGTTGTTGATGGTAAAGAAACAGCATGGAGATTTAATACAACATACGATCCATATGCTAAAAAAGCAAGTCCAAATAGTGATTTTGCATTTTATGGTACTTTAGCTAAAGCACTTCCTCAAGGTAACTTAAAAGGAATTACTAATAAAACTAAAAAACCATTAAAAAATAAAGCAAAAATCTTTGCTAGACCATATATGGATGCACCTGAAATGCCAGATGAAACTTATCCAGTTTGGTTATGTACAGGAAGGGTATTAGAACATTGGCATAGTGGAACAATGACTATGAGAGTTCCAGAACTTTATAGAGCAGTACCTGAAGCACTTTGTTATATGCATCCAGAAGATGCTAAAAAATATGATTTAAAACAAGGTGAGTTAGCTTGGGTTGAAAGTAGAAGAGGAAAAGTTAAAGCAAGAGTTGAAACAAGAGGTAGAAATAGACCTTCAAGAGGTTTAGTTTTTGTACCATGGTTTGATGAAAAAGTATTTATCAACAAAGTTTGTTTAGATGCGACTTGTCCTATGTCAAAACAAACAGACTTCAAAAAATGTGCGGTTAAAATTTATAAAGCATAAATTTTATGGACACAAAGAAAGATCAAAAAATGAATAGAAGAGAATTCTTTTTAAATGGTGCTAGAGCTTTAGGGCTTACTGCACTTAGTGGACTTGTTTGGAGTGCTTATGTTGATGAAGTAACTGCTTCATCATTACTTCTAAGACCACCAGGAGCACTTGATGAAAAAGAGTTCTTGAAATCATGTATCAAATGTGGTATGTGTGTTGAAGCATGTCCATATGATACTTTAAAATTAGCAAAACCAGGAGATAACAAACCAATTGGAACTCCATATTTTGTTCCAAGAGATATTCCTTGTTATATGTGTCCTGATATTCCATGTGTACCTGTTTGTCCAACAGATGCACTAGATATAAAAAAAGTAACAAAAGATAATAAACTAGATATAAAAGAAGCATCTATGGGTGTTGCTGTGGTTGACCATAGTAGTTGTATCGCATTTTGGGGTATTCAATGTGACGCATGTTACAGAGCTTGTCCATTATTGGGTGAAGCAATAACTATTGAATATACAAAAAATGAAAGAACAGGAAAACATGCATTTTTAAAACCTGTTGTACATACAGATGTTTGTACTGGTTGTGGATTGTGTGAAAAAGCATGTGTGACAAAAAAAGCAGCTATTTTTGTTCTACCTAAAGAGGTTGCATTAGGTAAAGCTGGAGATTACTATATCAAAGGTTGGGATAAAGATGATGAACAAAGATTACAAAAAGCAACAAACAAAATAAATAAAACAAAAATTAGTGAAAGAAAAGCTGTTGATTCACTTAATGATTTAGGAGGAATTTTAGATGAATAATTTAATCTTTAAACATAGATTCCTAATAGCAAGAAGAATCACACAAATTACTATAATGTTTTTATATTTTGCTGCAAATGCTTGGGGATTTAATTTCCTAATGGGAAATTTAAGTTCATCAAAAATATTAAATACCATTCCACTTAGTGATCCATATGCAGTACTTCAAATGTTTGCAGCAGGAGCAGTAATATCTGCTGATGTATTAGGTGGAGTTTTTATTATTGTTTTATTTTATATGTTCTTTGGTGGTAGAGCTTTTTGCTCTTATGTATGTCCTGTAAATATGATTACGGATTTAAGTAATTATATTAGAAGAAGATTTGGTTTTAACAAAATCCAAAAAAGACAGCCAGCAAGTAGAAATATAAGATATTATGTATTAGCACTTAGTTTAGTTATATCATTTATTATGGGATATGCAGCATTTGAGTTTATTTCACCAGTTGCGATGATACAAAGAGGAATAGTTTTTGGTTTAGGTTTTGGTTGGGCAGCAATTTTAATTATATTTTTATTTGATCTTTTTGTTTTAAAAAATGGTTGGTGCGGTCATATTTGTCCTATTGGTGGATTTTATTCACTAATTGGAAGATTTAGTTTCATAAGAGTACATCATAATCATGAGAAATGTACTGCTTGTATGAAATGTAAAGAGGTATGTCCTGAATCACAAGTACTATTTATGATAACAAAAGACTCACTACCTGTAACATCAGGAGAGTGTACAAATTGCGGAAGATGTGTTGAAGTTTGTGATGACGAAGCACTTAACTTTTCGATAAAAAATTATAAAAGGAAATAAAATGAAGTTAACTAGTATAACTTTAGGTATTGCAACAGCTGCAGCTATATTTATTGCAGGGTGTGCAACTAGTCAAAAAACTATCAGTGAAGAATCATTAGGTCTTAGAAAAACTGATTTATATACAGAGCAATCAACTGTTGCAAGTAAAACTATGTATAAAGAAGAAGCACCAGGAACAAGTAAAAGAATTGAGAGATCATATGAAAATGCACCTCCAATGATTCCACATAGTGTTGAAGGAATGTTACCAATAACAATAAATAATAATATGTGTACAACTTGTCATTTACCAGGAATTGCTGAGTCAATGAATGCAACACCAATTCCTAAAACACACTTTACTAATTATAGACCAGATACAAAATTAGATAAAAAAGGTGATATTATAAAAGATGGTAAAATTGTAAGAAATACTTCTGATCTTAAATTAGCAAAAGAGAAAAAATTAGATACACTATCAGGAGCTAGATTTAATTGTAGTCAATGCCATGCTCCTCAATCAAAAGGTCAATTAGTTAAAAATAACTTCAAACCAGACTTTAGAGAAGCAGGAAGTAAAAACTCATCTGATTTAATTCAAAAAATGGATGAGGGTGTTAAATAATTAAAATAGAAGATTTTTCTTCTATTTTAAAAGGTGCAATTTATGAAAAGAAGAGATTTTTTTAGTTCATTAAAATCATCAAAAAAAGAAGAAGAAAATATAATAAGACCTCCTTATTTTAAAGAAGAGAGTCTATTTAAAGATGCCTGTTTTGAGTGTGAAGGTTTATGTGCAAAAGCATGTGAAGAAGAGATTATTTTTATAAAAGAAGATAAAACTCCAAAACTAGACTTTAGCTCTTCTGGTTGTACTTATTGTGATGAGTGTGCTAATAGTTGTCCAAATGAAGTTTTAGATATAGAATATAAAAAAAACATAGATGTAAATATTTCAATAGATATTTTAAAATGTCTAAGTTGGAATCAAACAATGTGTTTTTCTTGTAAAGACCCATGTTTAGATGATGCAATAGATTTTTTAGCAATGTTTAGACCTGAAATAAATAGTAACTGTACTTCATGTGGATTTTGTATAAAATATTGTCCAGTTGAAGCTATAAAAATAGGAGCATAGATGACTTTTTTTAGAATAATACTTATATTTTCACTATTTTTTGCTTTTACAAATGCAAGTACAATTATAAAACCTCAACAAATATTAAATACCTCAGGTGGCGTAACAGATATTGTTATAAATAAAGATAAACTTTATGCCTCAACAACAAGTGGAACAATAGATATTTTTGATATCAAAAGTAAAAAACTTCTAAATAAAATTCAAGTACCCAAAACAGTTGATTTTATGGGAGATGAAATAGATGCAAAAATATATAGTGTTGATGTACTAAACAACAAAATTCTTATTTTATCACAAGGTAAAAAAGGTGGAAGAAATGTATTTTTATATGAAGATAATAAATTATCAAAAGTAATAGATGAAACAAAAAGACTATTTATTTCTAAAGCAAAATTCATTTCAAAAGATAAAATTATATATTCACTTCTTAGTAATCAATTCTTTTTATTTGACTTATCAAAAAAACAGAATATTTATGAAAGACAAATTTCACAGTCAAGGTTTTCTGATTTTAGTCTAAATGATGATAAATCAAAAATTATATTAGCTGATGAGAGTGGAGTATTGCACGAATACCAGATTTCAAATGGAAGATTTATTAGAAACTTTAAAAATCAAAATTTAGATAATGTATATCAAGTTGATTGGAAAAAAGATACAATCATAACAGCAGGTCAAGATAGAAGAAGTGTAGTTTATAATGAAACTACACAAAATGCATATTATAAAAAAAGCGATTTTTTGGTTTATAGTTGTGGACTTAGTCCTAATTCTCATTATGCTGGATATTCAAGTGATGAATTAAATACAGTAACTATTTTTAATACACTAACACAAACAAATATGTATAAATTAATAGATAATAAAATGTTAATTACAAATATCATTTTTTTAAATAATAATGAAATATTTGTTTCTAGTGATGATAGTAAAATTAATTATTATAAAATAAAGGATTAATATGAACATATCAAGTATAGTAGTTCAAACTCTTCCAAAATATGTAGATGAAGTAGTAAAAAATCTTAAAAATTGTGAAGCATGTGATTATCATATACATGATGAACAAGGAAGAATTATTATTACTATTGAAGGTAAAAATGTTGAAGAAGAGTTATCTAAACTAAGAGTAGTTGAACAAATAGAACATGTAATTAGTGCAGATATGCAAATGGCATATAGTGAAGAAGAGTTAAATGAGCATATGGAAGTTCTTGAAAATTCTGATGTTGTTCCAACTATATTAAATGATGATGATGTAAAACCAGAAGATATTATATATAGTGGAGATTTAAAAAAGAAAAATATTCAAGGGTTTGCTAAACATTTTGACAAAATAGGAAAATAAAATGCAAACAGAATATACTCAAAGTGAGTTCTTAATAGAAACAATTGTTCCAAAAGATGAATTAATAGTTTCAAGAACTGATTTAAAAGGAAATATCACATATGCAAATGAGACATTTGCAAGAATTAGTGGATATGAAGTAGAAGAACTACTTGGTAAACCACACAATTGTGTTAGACATCCAGATATGCCAAAAAAAATATTCGAAGAGTTATGGAGTAGTTTACAAAAAAATAATTCTTGGGAAGGTGTAATTAAAAATCTTAGAAAAGATAAAGGATTTTATTGGGTATATGCACAAATTAGTGTTGTAAAAAAAGATAACAAAATAGTTGAATACAAATCAATCAGAACACCTATTTCTTTTCAAGACAAAATCAAATATCAAAAACTTTATGACAGAATAAAAGAAGAGTCAAAAGAGCCTAAAAGAGTGGTTATCTACAAATAAAAATAGGTAATTCTTCCTATTTTTATCTACTTTGCTTATAAATTATACAAAAAAACTGTAAATCAAATAACATTTTGTACTAGAATTTTATTGTTAATTAAATAATTTTTTTAAGAGATTATTAATAATAAAATAAAGGAAAGAAAATGAAATTACTTAAGTCTTTGTCTATTGGAATTGCTACTTTAACTTTAGCAACAACTGTCGCTAGTGCAGATACACTTGAAACAACGATTAAAAATGGTACATTAAGTTGTGGATTAAGTACTGGTCTTCCTGGTTTTGCATCTCCTGATTCAAATGGAGTATGGAAAGGTATAGATGTAGATGAATGTAGAGCTGTTGCTGCTGCTGTTTTAGGTGATGCAAATAAAGTAAAATATGCACACTTAAATGCAAAAGAGAGGTTTACAGCACTATCAAGTGGTGAAGTTGATGTATTATCTAGAAATACAACTTGGACAGCTACAAGAGATTCATCTTTAGGTGTTAACTTTGCAGGTGTTAATTTCTACGATGGTCAAGGATTTTTAGTAAAAAAAGATTTAGGTGTTAAATCTGCAAAAGAGCTTGATGGAGCTACTTTTTGTATTCAAGCAGGAACAACAACTGAATTAAATCTAACTGATTATTTTAAAGCAAATAAGATGCAGTATACTCCAATCACATATGATACTTCTGCTCAAACTATTGAAGGATTTAAAGCTGGGAGATGTGATGCTTTAACATCTGACTCATCTCAATTATACTCTTTAAGAACTACATTAAAAGACCCTAGTTCTACAATAGTTTTACCAGAGATTATCTCAAAAGAACCATTAGGACCTGTTGTAAGACAAGGTGATGATAAATGGTTTAATATTGTTAAATGGTCACATATTGCATTATTAAATGCAGAAGAGTTAGGAGTAAACTCAAAAAATGTTGATGAAATGCTAAAATCAAATAATCCTGCTGTTAAAAGACTTCTTGGTGTGACAGGAGATATTGGTAAAAATTTAGGATTAGATCCTAAATGGGCATACAATATTATCAAACAAGTTGGTAATTACCAAGAGATATTTGATAGAAATGTAGGTAAAGATTCTCCACTTAAAATTTCAAGAGGTTTAAATAAACTTTGGAAAGATGGTGGTCTTCAATATGGAGCTCCAATTAGATAAGTAAAACTAAATTTAAAAAAAGGGGAAGAAAACACTTCCCCTTTTTTTATTCATAAAATTAAGTTTTAAAATCAAAATCTAATAGGATAAATTGAAGGTAAAAATATGATGAAAAATAGAAAAAAGCCTCAATCAAATGTAGCTTTTTATAATAACCCCGAAAAACGAGCAATTATCTATCAAGTATTAGCATTAGCTGGTATATTTTTATTTACTTATTTTATTTTAAATAATATGTTTATAAATATTGAAAAACGTGGGATTAATACAGGATTCGATTTTTTAGGAAATGAAGCAGGATTTGGTATTATTCAATCATTAATTCACTATGATGAATCAAATACTCATGGAAAAGTTTTTGTTGTTGGTATTTTAAATACTATATTAGTATCTGCTATTAGTATAGTTTTTGCTACAATAATTGGACTTTTAATAGGAGTTGGAAGACTTTCTAAAAACTGGATGATTTCAAAATTATCTATGATTTATGTTGAAACATTTAGAAATATTCCTGTACTTTTACAAATACTGTTTTGGTATAATGTTGTATTAGCCTCATTGCCTGGCCCTAGGCAATCATTATCATACTTTGATACAATTTTCTTTAATAATAGAGGATTATATATTCCTAAACCTATTTTAGAAAGTGGATTTATTGCTGTTTTTATTGCATTTATTTTAGCAATTGTTGCTGTTGTTTACTTAGTAAAATGGGCAAAGAAAAAACATGAAAATACAGGGGAAAACTTTCCTATATTTTTCACTTCATTAGCTATTTTAGTACTAAGTCCAACAATAGTATTTTTTATAAGTGGTTCTCCCGCATCACTTGATTATCCAGCACTTAAAGGATTTAACTTTAGAGGTGGTTGGAGTTTAATTCCTGAACTACTAGCTTTATCTTTTGCTCTTAGTATCTATACAGCAACATATATAGCTGAAGCTGTTAGAGCAGGAATTGAATCTGTTCCAAAAGGACAACAAGAAGCAGCGCAAGCACTAGGATTAAAAGACTATGTTATTTTAAAAAAAGTTGTTCTTCCTCAAGCACTTAGAGTTATTATTCCACCTGTAATTAATCAATATCTAAATCTTACAAAAAACTCATCACTTGCAACTGCAATTGGTTATCCAGAATTAGTAACAATTTTTGCAGGAACAACTTTAAATGTTGTAGGACAAGCTATTGAGATAATTTTGATGACAATGGCTGTATATTTAACATTAAGTATTATCATATCAATTGCTATGAACTATCTTAATAAAAAAATGGAAATAAAGGAGAGATAATGGCTGTTTATGAAAAAAAAGAAGCTAGAGTAGCTCCTAATGGTTCAAGAGGTATTTCATATTGGGTAAGAAAAAATCTATTCTCAAATATTACTAGTTCAATCCTTACTTTTGTATCTTTATACATTTTGTATCTTGTCTTACCACCATTATTAAATTGGTTAATTTTTGATGCAACATGGACAGGAACAAAAGAGAATATTACAGGAGATGGAGCAAGATGGATATTTATATATGAAAAGTTCAATCAATTTATATATGGATTTTATCCACAAGAGGAGCAATATAGACCAAATCTAATAATTGCACTTTTTATTATCTGCTTTTTTATATTTAAAAAAGTTCCAACTGTTTGTAAATTTGCAATTATAATTCTATTTCCAGTAGTTTCATTTTTTCTACTTCATGGAGGATTAGGATTAGAAGTTGTTCCCACTACAAAATGGGGAGGATTACTTCTTACTATTGTAGTTGCTTCTGTTGGTATTGTAGCTTCTTTTCCTATTGGTATTATCTTTGCATTGGGTAGACAATCTAAAATGCCAATTATTAGAACAATATCAATTATTTATATTGAATTCATAAGAGGTGTTCCTTTAATTACTCTTTTATTTATGTCTTCTGTAATCCTTCCACTATTTTTCCCAGAAGGTATGGACTTTAATAAACTTCTTAGAGCATTAATTGGTATTACACTTTTTCAAGCTGCTTATATAGCAGAAGTTGTAAGGGGTGGATTACAAGCTATTCCTAAAGGTCAATATGAAGCTGCTGATTCAATGGCACTTTCATACTGGCAATCAATGGGATTAGTTATCTTACCTCAAGCTCTTAAAATATCAATTCCAAATATTGTAGGAGCATTTATTTCACTATTTAAAGATACAACACTAGTCTTAATTATTGGATTATTTGATTTACTTGCAATGGTAACATTAACAGCAAAAGATGCAAATTGGCTTGGATTTGAAACAGAAGGATATGTCTTTGTAACTTTTATTTACTGGATAATCTGTTTTAGTATGTCTAAATATGCAAAAGTTATTGAAAATAGATACAACACAAACCATAGATAAATAGGAAATATAATATGAGTAAAATAGAAAATATGATAGAAATAAATCAACTAAATAAATGGTATGGAGATTTTCATGTATTAAAAGATGTAAATCTAAAAGTAAAAAAAGGTGAAAAAGTTGTTATTTGTGGTCCTTCTGGTTCTGGTAAATCTACAACAATTAGATGTATAAATAGACTTGAACCTTTTCAAGAAGGTGAAATATATGTTAAAGGATTACAATTAACAGAAGATGTTAAAAGAATTAGAGAAGTAAGAACTCATGTGGGTATGGTTTTTCAACACTTTAATCTTTTCCCTCACCTTTCAATACTTGAAAACCTAATTTTAGCTCCAACTTGGGTATCAAAAGTTCCAAGAAAAGAGGCTATAAAAACTGCAATGCACTATTTAGAAAGAGTAAAAATTGCAGAACAAGCGCACAAATACCCAAATCAATTATCAGGTGGACAACAGCAAAGAGTTGCAATAGCAAGATGTCTTTGTTCAAATCCAGATATTATGTTATTTGATGAACCAACAGCAGCACTAGACCCTGAAATGATTGGTGAAGTATTAGATGTTATGACAGAACTTGCAAAAGATGGTATTACAATGGTTTGTGTAACACATGAGATGGGATTTGCAAAAAAAGTAGCTGATAGAGTTATATTTATGGATGCTGGTCAAATAGTTGAAGAGAATACTCCAATTGAGTTTTTTGAAAATCCACAATCAGATAGATTAAAAATGTTCTTAGAACAAATTTTAGACCATTAAAAAAGTAAGAGTTTTCTCTTACTTTAACTAAGTGCTAGCCATATACCTATAAAAATCATCAAAGTACCTGCTATTTTATTTATCAACCTTACATTAGAACTATCTTGAAGTAATTTCCCCAATGTAACACCTCCTGATGCATAAATAATCAAGCATAAAAACTCTATTGTTAATATCATCAAGATTAAAATAGGAAGTTGAGATATCATAGGTAACTTATCATCTATAAAAGGAGGAAGCAATGCTATAAAAAAAGCCCAACCTTTTGGATTTGCAATTGCAGTAATAAAACCTTGCATTGCCAAAGATTTTTTAGAAATATTAAATTCGCAATCTTTATCTAAATTAAGAGCCATCTTTCCTCTTGAAAGCCACATCATAACTCCTAAATATATCAAATAAGCTCCACCTGCATATTTCAACACAAGAAAAATAGTAGGATATTTAAGCATAATTGTAGCAACTCCAATAACTGAAGATGTTGCAACTAGCCCTACTCCTATTAATTCTCCAAACATCATAAAAAAAGTCTTTTTTAAACCTATACTCATTCCCATACTTAAAGACAATGTCATACACATTCCAGGAGTAATTGAAACAAAGAAAAAAGTGGGAATAAAAACTAAAAGTAGTGTAAAATTTATTAAATCCAAAATATCCATCCTAAAAGCTAGATTATATCAAATCTAAGTAAAATAGAGTATGAAAAAATTAATTTTATATATTTTTATAAACTTATTAACTATTAGCTCAATATATGCTTCAAATACAAATATAAAACAAGCTAGAGTTATTGGAGTCTTTGATAAAGATGGAAATGGTGAAAATGTACAGCATATTAGAAAAACAAAAGCTGATTATAATGGCATATGTTTTACAAAAATTGTAGTCATTGGAGATTTTTACCATACAAAACCTATTGTTTATATTGGAAAGTCAAAAGGTATTTTTCAAAAACAAGAACCAGTCTATAATAAATATAAAATCAAAATAGGCACAATTTTAATCTACAAACATTTTAATGTATCCAAAGGATATGTAAAAATTACTCTTGATAATAAACTTTTTGATTATAGAGTTTTTGTAAAATAGTTCTAATTTTTGATAATTTTGTAAAGAGTAAAATAAATAATAATTTTGGTAATTCATCACTTTATTTTGACATATTCTGATTTTTTTTTAAAATTTTTCATAAAAAATGCAAAATTTATGCAAAATTTATATAAACATCACAAAAATATCACCTTGATTTGATATAAATCAATTATATAATTTTTAAAAGGTTATATAATTACGATTAAAGAAGTTAAGTGTTTATAAATGTCTCCTTCCCTACATAATAAATCTAACTTCAACTTCTTTATTCTTCCCAATTCTCTCTTTATATCATTCTCATTCCTAACTTAAATAAAGAGAGAATTTTTTTAAGAAGCTCATCAAATATTTTGATAAAAAAGATGCGAATAAATTATAAAAAATGCGAATTTCTTATAAACTAAAAGGAAACCGACGGGTTTCCTTTTTTTTACATATATTTTTCTAAAACTGTAGGTATTTTGATAGTTCCATCTTCTTGTTGATAGTTTTCCATAATTGCAACTAATGTTCTACCAACTGCTAATGAAGATCCATTTAATGTGTGAGTTAAGATATTTTTCTTTCCATCTTTGTATCTTATTTTTGCTCTTCTACTTTGGAATTCTCTCGTATTTGAAATTGAAGAGATTTCTCTATATTTATTTTGACCTGGTAACCAAACTTCTAAATCTATTGTTTTGGCTGCACTAAATCCTAAATCACCAGTACAAAGCATTACTTTTTGGTGAGCTAAACCTAAAGAAGTTAATAAATCACTTGCACAATTTACCATTTTTTCAAAAACTTCATCAGATTGTTCTGGTTTAGTAATTGCAACCATCTCTACTTTATCAAATTGATGTTGTCTAATTAATCCCCTTGTATCTCTTCCAGCACTTCCAGCTTCTTTTCTAAAGCAAGGAGTATAAGATGTAAGTAACATTGGTAATTCATCTGATGATAATATTTCATCATTATATAGATTAGTTAAACTAACTTCAGCTGTTGGAATTAAATATAAATCTTCTCCATCAATTTTAAATAAATCATCTTCAAATTTTGGTAATTGACCTGTACCTTGTAATGTATTAGAGTTTGCCATAAATGGAACATACCACTCTTCAAAACCTCTTTGTCTATTGAAGTCAAGCATATAGTTAATTAATGCTCTTTCAAGTCTTGCTGCTGTTCCTCTCATTGCTGAGAATCTAGATTTTGCAAGTTTTACACCTCTTTCAAAATCTAACCAACCATTTTGTTCACCTAAATCCCAATGCTCTTTTGGTTCAAAAGAAAATTGTGGTTTCTCACCAACTGTTGCAATAACAACATTTTCTTCTTCATCTTGTCCATTTGGAACTTCTTCATCTGGTAAATTAGGAATTGATAATGCAATTGAAGTTAATTCATCTTCTAATTGTCTAACTTCTTCTTCTAAAACTTGTTTTTTATTTTTTAATTCATTGATATTTGCTTGTAAAGGAGCAATATCAAGTCCTTCTTTTTTGTATCTTCCAAACTCTTTAGATAATTTATTTTGTTCAGCTGTAACATCTTCCATTTGTTGTCTTTTCTCTTTTGCTTGTTCAGAGATAGCTTTTAAATTATCTAAAGTTTTTTGTTCTACTTTTTTTCTAAGTAGTGCATTTGCAGTTGCTTCAAAATCTTTTTGTAATGCTTTTATATCAATCATAATTAATCTTTCACCATTAAATTTTTCGCAATTATATCTAAATTTTACTTTACCCTATTTTTGGTTGTCATGTTTAGTGCATTTTTAAGTCTTTACTCAATATTAAATGATTATAATTCTCAAAATTAAATCAAGGGTTATATTTGTTGGATTTCATAATAAAAAAATATGCACAACTTTCAATTCCTGAAGAAAGTGGTAAGAAAATTGGTCTTTTTAGAACAATATGTTCTATTTTTGGAGGATTAATTGTAGCTTATTTAAGTATGTGTTTACTTGTATTTATTATTCCAGGAACTCCAGGAGAATCTATTATTATTCCATTGATGTTTAATACATTTGCTTGGGCAATAACTGCACTTTGGATAAGCCTTTCAGAATCTAAGTTAATTGCTTTAAAAAGAGTGATTTTTCCAACTATTTTATTATCAATACTAATATCATTTTTTTTAATAGGAAACTAATATGCAAGATTATTCATCAAAACTATTTAAACAAAGACTTCAAAGAGTTCATATAATCGTTGGAGTTTGCGCATCTATTTTTATGTATATTGCAGTGTTTTTTGGAATATTTGCTATTTTATTACCATATATTCAAACATGGGAAAAACCATCAAGACATTTTGAAGTTGCAAATATTAAAAATATAGATTACTCTTCTATGATTGACCCTATTATTTCAGATGCTGATTTTCCTAAAAATAATATAGTTATTACTCTACCTGGATATCACAATGACCCTGCTTTAAAAATTTCACACCAATTTGTAGAACCAATTGTATTTAATCCAAATACAAAAAAGCAAATAAAAGATGAAGAGGATATTTCAGAACTTGCATGGTTTTTAAATAGTATGCATTATGGAAGACCTTTGAAAACTTTTGGATATTTGCTTTTTGGATTTGTTGCTGTAAGTGTTATGTTTTTAATAATTGGAGGTTTGATTCAAGTTAGTATCATAAAATACAAAAATAAAGGTAAAAATCAACAAAGTAAATTTTCAAAATGGCATAGAAAAATTTTCACGTGGCTTTTTGCACCTTTTATTATCGTTACTCTTACAGGAGCGATGATGAATATAGGTTATACTGGTTCTTCACTTATGACATATATTACATCAAAAGGTGAAACTTCAAATATTGGTGTACTTTTAGCTCCTGTTTTAGAGCCTGAAAAAAAACCAATTGTAAGAAAAAATGATAATGTAGAAATGCTTAAAATAAATGAACTTATAAAAAAAGCACAAAAGATAAACCCTAATATAAATTTTGAGAAGATTGTTTTAATAAATTGGAAAGACTCTAGTGCAAGAGTAGAACTAAGTGGATACAACCCTAAACTTCCATTTTTAAATGGAGTCTTTAATAAACCTACTGTGATTTTAAGTGGTGTTGATGGAAAACTTATTCAAAATATAAAAGTATTAGATAAACACTGGTCTGTTTTATTCACAGATAGTATGTACTTTTTACATCTTCTTTTTGGTGTAGATATATTTATTAGATTATTAATTGCAATAATAATGGGAATTTGTGCAGTTGCAATTGGATTTGGTGTTATGCTATTTTTAGAGAAAAAAGCCAAAAAATTTGAAAATAAAACTACTTTTTATCATTGGTATGGAAAATTATGCCTTGCAAGTATGATTGGAGTTATTCCTGCAACTGGTTTTATATTTTTACTTCAATGGCTTCTTCCTTTTGATTTAGAAAATAGACTTATTATTCAAAAAGGACTATTTTTTATATCTTGGATAGCTACATTTACATATGCTTTTTATGAAACAAACTCTTATAAAACAGCTAAAAACTTTTTTTATTTAGCTTCAATACTATTTTTAATAACACCAATTGTTCACTTTATATCAAGTGGATATTGGCCAATTGATTTGATAAATAATAGTATGAATATTATTTTATGTGTTGATATTGCACTATTTTTATTTGGATTGGCTCTTTTTATTTTAGCAGTTAAACTTCCTAAAAATAGAGCAAATGCCAAAAAATTTTTTAATGCAAAAGTATAAAGGAAAAAAATGAACTTTTTAAAAACATTAATGTTTATAGCTTTTATAACTATAAATTTATCTGCTCATGAGTTATTAGTTGATATTGTAAATAATAAAAATAATACAATCACAGTAAAAGCACAATTTGATACAAAACAAAAAGCATCAGAAGCAATGCTTAAAGTTGAATCACTAGTATCAGGAGAACTACTATATAAAAAAAGATTACCTTATGAGAGCCAATTAACTATAAAGATTCCAAAAGAGCAGTATCAAATTGTAATAGATGCAGGAGAAGAACAAATAGTAAAAGAAGGTATTGCTCCAAATGAAGGTTTTAGTAAATTTGCTACAAAAGAGGTTTTAGAAAAACTATCAAAAAATAAAGAAGACCATGAGGATTTAAGTAATACTCTTATCATCTTTTTATTTATAGGTTTTATTCTTATTCTTTTAGCTATATATTTTAGTGCAAAAAATACAAATAGAATTATCAAAGAATTAAAGGATATATAATTTTATAATAACAATTATCAATATTAAGTATTTATTGGTTAAAATTTTTTCATGAGTTTAAATGAATTTAAAAATATGAAGCTATTATATGTGGAAGATGAAGTAAATATAAGAAAATATGCTATGTCATACTTTAATAGACTTTTTAATAAAACATATGAAGCTTCAAATGCATTAGATGCTTATGAAATATTTCTAGAGCATAAACCACAAATTATTGTAACAGATATAAAGATGTCAAAAACTTCTGGTTTAGAGTTTATAAAAAAAGTAAGAGAGATTGATAATAAGTGCCAAATTATTGTACTTTCTGCTTTTTTAGATACAAAATATTTACTTGATGCTATTAGTTTAAATCTTGTAAAATATCTAACTAAACCAATTAAGCATGATGAATTATATCTTGCACTATGTGATTGTGCAAAAAATATTATAAACCAAAATAAAAAATTAGTTTATTTCTCAAATGATTCATATTTTGACTATATCAATAAAAATCTATATTTAAAGAATGTCCAACAAAAAATCACACCAAAAGAGCTTAGTTTTCTTGAATTACTAATTGAGAATAAAAATAGAACTATTAGTTATCAAGAGATTGAAAACTATATTTGGTATGACTCAATTATGAGTGATAATGCTTTAAGACTTCTTGTAAAAAAATTAAGAAAAAAACTTCCAGATAATACTTTAGAAAATATTGCAAGAACTGGATATAAGATTAATTTATACGATAATCAATGAGAATACTCTTACTTACCATTTTATTTTTATTATCTTTAGATGCAAAAGATTTACTAATAAAAAATAGATTTATAAAAATAGATGATGACAAAATATTCAATCAATTAAAAGATTTTGATTTTGAAAAACAAAAACTAAAAAAAGCAACAATAAAAATAACTCTTGATAAAGAACTTTTAAAAAATAAAGAGTTTTATCTTAAAATAATTTGTGATTCAAAAAATATAAAAAATACAAATATAAAATATAAAAATTTTTCTGATTTTATAATAATAAAAGTAGACAAATCTTCTTCTAAAAATATCTTTTTGACATTTGAATATCCTAAAAAACAACAACTTAAATTTGCACTAATAAGATATAACAGTTTTGAATATAAATATCTACAAAAAAAAGAGAATCTTCTTTATGGATTAGCATATGGAATAATATTTTGTGCTTTTTTATATAATTTTGCAATATTTTTATATACAAAGCAAAAATCTTTTTTGTATTACTCTTTGATGCAATTTTGTCTTATTTTTATTCTTTATTATGCTGTACTTCTTGTAGAACAATCTTATATAAATAACACTCAACAAATCTTAACAGATTTTTTTGAAACCTTTTGTATTTTGATGATGATTCTATTTTCAAAAGAGATTTTAAATAGTAAAAAAAATATAAAATATATAGATAAATTACTTAATATATTAGTATATTTAAGTCTAATAGATTTACTTATAATTTTAATGTATGGATACTCACAACTATATAACTATATTCCTCGCTCTGTAATTGTTTTTACACTAGTTTTTGCTGGTTTTGTATGTATGATAAAAGGACAAAAAGTTGCAATTTTCTATTTTCTTGGTTGGTTAGTTGTATTTATATGTCTAACAATGATGGAACATGATACTTTTTATATAAATAATTTATATATTATTCATATTGGACTTCCTTTAGAATCAGTTATATTAAGTTTTGCACTAGCATATAAATTAAAATTAAGTAGTGATGAGAAAAGACAAAAAGACAATATGCTAATACAACAAAGTAAATTAGCCTCAATGGGTGAGATGTTAAATAATATTGCCCATCAATGGAGACAACCTTTGACAAATCTATCTTTTATAAATATGGATTTAAAAATGGCAATAAAAAGTGATGATATTAATACAGACTACTTAAATGAAATTGTAAAAGACTCAACAAAACAGATAAATTTTATGTCTGAAACCCTTGATAATTTTAAAGGTTTTTATCAACCAAGTAGAAAAAAAGAGAGTTTTTTTATAAGTGAAACTATCTACTCTTGTATAAATACTATAGAAAATAGTCTATTACAAGAAAAAATAAATTTAGATATTCAAATCATAAAAGATAAAAGAATAACTGCTTATAAAAATGAATTGATTCAAGTACTTTTAAATCTAATTACAAACTCAAAAGATGTCATAAAACAAAGAGAAATTTCATCTGCTGAAATTATTATTAAATTAAACATAGATGAAAAGAATAATTGTATTTTAGAAATTATTGATAATGCAGGTGGCATAGATAAAAAGATAATAAATAAGATTTTTGAGCCATATTTTACTACAAAGAATGAAGGTAGTGGGATTGGATTGTATATGAGTAAAGTAATTATTCAATCTCATTTTAAAGGAGAAATAACTGTACAAAACAACTTAAAAGGTGCTCATTTTAAAATAGTAATATAAAAATAAGAAAGGACACTACTTTTTTATATACTTCTTCAAATAATATCAATAGTGATTATTAGTATATTAAAAACACAAGGGAATTTATGAGGAAAAACACTTATAAAAATCTATTTATTACTACACTTGTTAGTGTTTGTACAGCAAATAGTATCTATGCAAAAGAGAATCAAAATTTAGGTGATGTAATAATTCAAGGAAGTAAATTAGAAAGAAGTTTACAAGAGACTACTTCTAGTATTCAAGTTTTTAATGATGTTGATTTTTTAAATAGCAGTAGTTTAAATGATATGTATGATATTTTTGAGCAAACATCAAATATTAATCGTTCTGGTAAATATGGTTTTAATATAAGAGGAATTAGTACAGTTGGTATTGCTGGAACTTATATGGGTCCTAGAACAATTGATGTGTCAATTGATGGTGTTTCTCAAGGCTCAAATGCTTCAAAACAAGGAGCAATATCAACATGGGATATGCAACAAGTTGAAGTAATAAAAGGCCCACAATCAACAACTCAAGGAAGAAATGCTTTAGCAGGAGCAGTGGTACTTAAAACTAAAGACCCTGAATTTATTCCAAATGGTGCAGTTCAACTTGATTATGCAACTCATAATAATAGACAGTTCTCTGTTATGCAAACAGGACCAATTACTGATAACTTAGCATTTAGATTATCTGTTGACCACAAGTACTCAGGAGGTTTTGTAACTAATAGTGATATTAGAGGTGATAAATTTAATGAAAGTAAAATTACAAATGTAAGAGGAAAATTACTATATAAATTTGATAATGATGCAACAGTTTTATTAAATTTGAGTAGATTAAATTATGATGATTCTGGTAATACAAATGTTACAAAAGATAGAAAAAGTTTATGGAATACAGATGGTCACTATAATACTGATGCAATTTCACACTCTATTGAAGTAAACTATCCAATAAATGAAAACTGGTCAATGAAATCAATTACAAGTTTTACAGATGAAACTTTAGATAGATTAAGTGACTTTGATAAACTTGATGGAAATGCACTTGCTAATATGGATAGAAGAAACAAAAGTTTTAATCAAGAGATAAGATTTAACTACAAAGGAGAAAACTCTAAAAGTGTAATTGGTCTTTATCACTCACAAGGAAAAGGTGTAGATGATAGAAAAGTTACAGATTTAAATGGTACTTCTACATTTGGGGTTCCTGGACTTTTATTAAGCTACCAACAAGACTTGGAAGAAAAGTTTAAAAATAGTGCTATTTATTTTAATACAGATTACTACTTAACTGACAATTTAACTTTACTTTTAGGAGCTAGACTTGACAGAGATACAAGGGAAAATAGTAGTGATATAGATGCACAAAGAACAACTAACTTAGGAGCACTTAATCCTATTATTGATTCTAGATTAGCCTCACTTGCAAGTGGAGATATAGAAGCTAAAAAAAATAGTACTAATTTCTTACCAAAAATTGGTTTCAATTATAAATGGAATGATAATATTCACACAGGATTTGTTTACTCTAAAGGTTATAGACCAGGAGGAATGTCTGTAAATCCAATAAGTGCAGCGGCAAAGGATTATGAAGCAGAATTTACAAATAATTATGAACTATCTTTTAAATCATTATGGTTAGATAAAAGATTGTCTTTAAATGCAAATATTTTTTATACTACGTGGAAAGACCAACAAGTATCAGAACAAGGTAACTCAAGTAGCCCTTTTGATATAAATGTAGTAAATGCTGGAAAATCTACACTAAAAGGTATAGAACTTGATTCAAAATATCAACTAAATGATGAGATAGATTTATATGGAAATGTAGGTTATTTAAAAGCTACATATAAAGAATATGAAGATGGAACAAATGATTATAAAGGAAATGAGTTAATAAAAAGCCCAAATATCACAGCTAATATTGGTGCAAATTATAGAAATTCAAGTGGCTACTTTATAGGAGGAAACATAAACTATATTGGCTCACAATATGCAGACAGTGCAAACGAAAGAAAAATAGATTCATATTATGTTACAAATATAAAAACAGGATATGAAAAAGATGACTGGGCTTTATACGTTTATGCAAATAACTTATTTGATAAAAATTATGAAATAAATAACTATGGTTCAGGTGAATATGAGATGGGAGACCAAAGAGTTGTAGGTGTAAACTTTAGATATTATTGGTAATATCTAAAGTTAAACGACTACATTAAAACAAGCACCATTTGGGATATTTTCTACTGAAATATCTCCTTTGAAATGAGAGTTAATTATAGTTTTAGACATATAAAGCCCTATTCCACTTCCACTATCTTTTGTAGTAAAATATGGCTCAAAAACTTTATTAATTATCTTCTCATTTATTCCACCAGCATTATCACAAACTTTAGTAATACTTTTTGAATCTTTCATATTTATACAAATATCTATTTTTGCATCTTTTATATTTTTTTGAATTAATTCATCTTTTGCATTTGTAATTAGATTTAAAATTACTTGAGAATACTCATTTTCATATGAATAGACTTTTTTATCTTTTATAATTTCTACACTAATTTCTATTTTATAAATATCAAGTAAAGGCTTCATTATTGCGACTGCTTTTTTTACACCATCACTTATTAAAAAATATTGTTTTGCTTTGTTTGTCTTATAAAAATTACTAAAGCTATTTATTGTGTTTGACATAAAATCTATTTGCTCGTTTGATTCTTTTACTTTTTCTTCTACATATTTTGAATCTAATTCATTTAATTGTGCAGCAACTTGCAAATTCATATTTATATAATTTAGATGAGTTAAAGGCTGTCTCCATTGATGTGCAATATTATTTATCATTTCACCCATTGAGGCTAATTTACTTTTATGTATTAGCATTTTTTCTTTTTCATTCTTCTCTTTTACTATTTTTTTTAGAGTAAAAGCCAATGCAACACTAAATATTATAGACTCCATAGGTGCTGCAAGATGAATCATATATATTCCACTTATAGAAAAATACATCTCTTGAATAAGTCCTACAAAAATTGCCATAAAACTCCAACCAATAGTATAAATTATTGCATTTTTATTACCTTTTAAAGTTGATATTATTCCTAAGATTGCAGGTATTAAAAAACTTACATAAAAGTGCATATACTCATACAAAATTGAGTATTTAAAAATCACAATAAGAACCAAATCAAATATATTTAAGAAGATAAAAAAATTGATAAATTTATTAATTAGAGGCATTTTTCTTTTTATATTTAAAATCTCTTTTGCAAAAAGAACAGTAAATAAAAATCCACTTGTTTCAAAAATATCAACAATAGCTTGTCCTAAAATTGAAGGATAAGGTTGATAAGAAAAATATACAAATCCAAGTAGTGATAAAAGAACAAAAAACTGCATAATAGAGTAGTATAAAAAACATCTTCTATTTGTAGAAAAATATATAATAAAGTAGTATAAAAATGCACAAAAGATTATTCCATAAGCTAATCCATATATTATTCCCTCATAAGGTAATAAATATTTATACTCAAAAGGTGTGATTAATTTTAGTCTAAATCCTGGTCTTTTTGCATGTTTATATTCATATTTAAAGTATAAAATATTTGGAGTGTTTTCATCAATTTTACTAATTAAAAGATGATTATATTTTCTAAGTTTTATATTTGATTCAACTAAGTTTTTATCATCACTAACTATATTTAGATAAAAGACTTTGCCTTTTAGATTTTTTTTATTTAGCTTCACTTTCATTAGAAATTTATCAACTATTTTATGTCTATATTCCCAATAACTTGCTGCTTTAAAATCTTTATAATTTTCAGAAATAGAAATATCTTCAATGATGTTAAATTTATCTGCATATAAATTTGCAAAAAACAAAGAAAAAAGTATAAGTATTCTAATCAAAGTAACTCAATTTTATAGCCTATTTTAGATAGGTTTTTTATACAATTTATTGGTAGTTTTTTTCGTAAATCTCTAACTAAAAGTCTAATTGCATTTTCACTCATATACTCATCATACCAAATATGATTTTGTATCTGTTCATAAGTCACTGTTCTTGAAGAGTTTTCACATAAAAGTTTTAAAAATGAAATTTCATTTTTTGTTAGCTTTATAACCTCATCTTTAACTTTTAATTCACTTGTCATAATATCAAAATAAGAATCTTTTGTAATATATTTTTTATTATTTTCATTTTCAAAAACACTTTTAGCACATTGAATTAATAAAGGAAAAATTGTTTCATGTTTTATTGGTTTTGTCAAATATTTCACTAAATGTAAATCTATAGCATCAAGTAAATATTTTGTATCAGTAAAAGCACTCAATACAATAAATTGGATATCTTTATTTGTTTGTCTTACTTTTCTAATCATATCCAAGCCATTTAATTTAGGCATTTTTATATCAGAAATTACTAAATGAGGAGAGTACTCTTCTATTTTTAAAAGGCCATCAACTGCATCTTTTGCTTCATATACATTATCAAATAATCTTTTTAGATATGACACAGCATTTACTCTAATATTCTCTTCATCTTCTATGTAAAGTATTTTTAATTTTTTGTACTTTTGTTTTAACATAAAAGAATTATACAATATTTTTAATAAATATTAATAGTGATTATCATTAGTATATTTTTGAGGTGTTTATTGTTTTAACAAGACCAAAAACTGGTCTTGCTTTAATTAAAATGAGTATTGTAAAGTTAAAGTTGCATTTCTAGGGTCTGCATAAACCATACTATTATCAGAACCACCCTCTCCAATTCCTGCATAATATCTTCTATCAAAAATATTATTTACATTTAATTGAAGATTTAAATTTTTATTTATTTTATAATTTGCCATTACATCTGCTGTTACAGTTGGACTTTGAGTAATTGTTCCATATGCTGTTTTATTTGATTGTTTACTATTATAATTAACACCTGCACCAAAACTTAAATCTTTTAATTTATATTTTGTAAATAAATTTGCAGTTGTTCTTGATGCATATGTTGCAAACTTATCACCATTTGCATCTTTTGCTTCAAAGTTTGCTAATCCAAAGTTAATATTCCAATTATCTGTAATTTCACCAGCTAATTCAAACTCAAAACCTTTACTTGTTACACCTTCTGCTGCTTTATATGCATTATCTGACGAACCAAATACTTTTTTATCTCCATCTCTTTGAGCTACATTATCTTGCTCTATTCTAAATACAGATAAAGATGCATTTAATTTACCATCAAAATACTCACCTTTTATACCAACTTCATAGTTTTTACCTTCAATTGGATCTATATAACTTCCACTTGCAGTTTGTTCTTCTTGAGGATTAAAAATCTCAGTATAACTTGCATAAATAGAGTGATTATCATTTATATCATAAACTACACCAACATATGGAGTTACTTCATTATTAAACTCTCTATTACCCTTCCCATCATTACTTTCATATTCCCAATCAGAAAATCTCGCACCTGCAATTAATTTTAAACTATCTAAAAGTGAAAATTTACCAACTAAATACATACCTGTTTGTACTGTTTTATCAGGAGAAGTAGGATTTGAATAATCAAATTTAGGTTTTGCAATATTTATATGATTAAAATTTAAAGAAGCCCCACCTAAAGATGGATATCCCCAATTATTATAAACAGTTTGCTTTTTGTTATACATATATCCTACAATAATCTCTTGTTCTAATCCACCTAAAGTAAATGGTGCAGAGATATATGCATCAATATTATTCTCTTTGTCATATTGGTCATTTGTATATGCTAATGGTGTATACTCTACACCCATATTTGTTGCTTTATCAACTCTTCCTCCAAAATATAATAAAGAAGTATCACTATATATTTTTTTGTGTGAGTAAGATAGATTAAAAGTTATATCATCGTATAAAAATTGTTTTAAATCTACAAAATAGTTTTTTGTTTTACTATTCCAATATGTCCAATCTTCTGTAACTGTATCTTTTTTGTCAAAGTGTGTTCTACTTCCATTTGTATAAAATGCAGGTAAACCACCCCATCTTATTCCATCTCTATCAAGTTTTTGATAACTTGCCCCTAAAGATAAAAATGTTGTGTCAGTTAAATCCATATCAACTACACCATAGAAAAAGTCATTTTTCTTTTGATATT
Organism: Arcobacter sp. CECT 8986; assembly: GCF_004116725.1. Lineage (NCBI taxonomy): Bacteria > Pseudomonadati > Campylobacterota > Epsilonproteobacteria > Campylobacterales > Arcobacteraceae > Arcobacter > Arcobacter sp. CECT 8986. The sequence goes on from NZ_PDKG01000004.1 coordinate 176,233, forward strand.
TATCCATAAAAGATTTTTTATCTTCATGTTTTGCAACAATTCTTGCTCTTACACTACCTTCACTATTTAAAGGAGTTGAAATATCAGCTGTTGCACTATATCTATCCCAAGAACCACCAGATAAAGAGATATTACCTTTAAAGTCTTTACTTGTTGCATGTTTTCTAACAAAGTTTAAACTCAATGCAGGATTTCCAGCACCAGTTGTTAAACCATTTGCACCTTTTACAACTTCTACTCTATCAAACATCGCTAAGTCAAAATCATTATCAGCAATAGTTGCATGTGAAGGCATACCATCAACTTTGTAATAATCTATTTTAAAACCTCTTGCATTAGGATAAATTCTTTCATCCCATCTATTAACAGTAACTCCAGAAACATTTGCCATCAAATCTTGAAATGAAGTAATGTTTTGGTCTTTCATTTGTTGTGTTGTCATAACTGATACTGATTGTGGAGTATTTCTTATTGATAAGTTTAATTTACTTGATGTTCTCATTCCATCAACAGTATAAGATTTAGTATTTTCTGAGTCAGTTGATGAAACAACCTCAACTGAGCCTAATGATTTACTACTCTTTTCAACTTTATTTTCCTCTTTTGCATACGAATGAGTACTTAAAATAAAAGCTGCGCATAAAGAAAGTCTAACGAAATTTTTTCTATTAAATTTCATAAATTTGCTCCTTGTGTATATTTACGATAATAATTATCAGAATTAATCTGATGGAATTATTTCTTTTTTTTCCTTATAGAAATATTATTAATTTTTTTATCATGACAACCAATTTTCAAAGGGAAAATAATATTTAAATCTCCACATTTTTTGCACATTTTTTTTAAATATTATTGCTTACCATGATATTAAAAAATTTAAATTCAAAAAAAATAGAACTTACTAAAATAGAAGATATTTACAAATACTTTATACAAGATTTTACTGCAAGTGATACAGCAAAAGAGGTAAATCTTAGTAGACAAACAATAAATAAATATTATAAAGATTTTAGAAATCTACTTCTTAGCAAAACACAAAATAGATTTGATATCACAAATACTTCTCAAGAGTGCATAATCTTATATAGTTATAGTTTCAATAAAATAGACTTCTATTACATAGAGCATAAAAATAAATACTATTATTTAGACAAAGAAGATATAAAAAATAAAGAACTATTTAATTTAATAGAAGATAAAATCAAAGAGAAATTAAATAATCACAAAAAAGCAAATGCAGTAAAAATACTTTATAATAAAAACAAAAACTCATACTTTATATTAGGATATTTAAACTCTTCAAAAAATATAAATGATTATATTTCTAAAAGATTGAAAAAATTTAGAGGTATAAATAAAAATAACTATAAAATGTATCTTGAAGAATCTTTTATTAGATACAATACAAATAAAGCTCATCTTCTTAATATTCTGTTTTAATTTACATTAATTCCCTTTTAAATAAATTTTGATTACTATTATCATAATACTATTTACAATTGGGAAATTTATTTGAAGAATATAGAATACAAAAATTTACTAAATATAGAAAAGAAATCAATAAATCCTTTTTCAAGAGAATCATTAACTGCAAAAGTAAAAAAAGAGTTTGGAAATGGTAATTTTTATTGGCATGATTTTGGAAATGGAATAGCAAGTTCTATTTGCAACTATAAAGTAAAAGAGAATAGTAATATAAATTTATCTTCAGATATTTCTGGTGCAGTAATTATTTTTAATCTATCAAATGATATAAAATATATATTTGATAATGAAAAAAATTTTGTATTAGAGAAAAATTCATTCTTTTTAGGACTCTCATCAAATCAGTTTAAAACACAAATAAATTTAAAAAAGAATCTAAACTATAATAGTATTACTATTGGAATTAAAGAAAAGCTATTTTTAGAACTTGCACAAAAGTTAAATAATTTAAATTCAAAAATGACAGAATCAAAAAATCATAACTACTCAATAATGCAAGGAGGATTAATTGATTCGATTCAATTGGATATATTAAATCATATTAATAAAAATAACAAAGATGAAAGCCTACTTTCTAATTTAAATTTGGAATCTTTATGTACTAAACTTATTTATTACACTCTTGGCAAAATAATGAATCCTAAAGATGACCCTACTTTGAGTATTGATAAAATTGAATCACTAAAAAAAGCAAAAGATATAATACTTACACAATACCATTTACCATTAAGTATAAAAGATATTGCCAATAAATCAGCAACAAATGAATGTTATTTAAAAAAAGATTTTAAACAATATTATAATATGACAATTTATCAAATGCTAAAAGAACAAAGATTAAAAGAAGCAAAAAAACTACTTGAAAAAGAGATTAGTGTAAAAGAAGTATGTTTAAAAGTTGGATACAAACACACAGGTAACTTTAGCAAACTATTTTTTGATAAATTTGGTATTTCTCCTAGTCTTTATAAAAAACAATATAATTACTAATTTTCCCTTTTATAGATAATTTTTTCCTTAATTTGATTATTACATATTGATAATCATAATCATTTTATGTATTATTCCTTCACTTATTTGCACAGGAGAAACATATATGAAAATATCTAATAAAAAGAGTATTTCTTTTATATTATCAACTATATTATTAACATCATCTTCACTTTTTGCAAAAGATGATAATAACAAACAAACAAAAGAACTAGATAGTATAACAGTTACAGAAAAAACAATATCACAATACCAACCTACTGAAAAAGTAGATATAAATAGAACAGGAATAGAGCTTGATGATTCTGCAAAATCTATTCAAGTTTATAATGAAGATTTTATATCAGATTATCAACCACAAAGTTTAACAGATATAGTTACTATGTCATCAAATGTAGCATATGCAGGAGATAGTCATGGAAGAAATAATAACTATATAATAAGAGGATTTTCAGGAGCACCCACTTTAAGAGATGGATTTAATATTACAAATGCTATTACGAATAGTGAAATTTTTAATTTTGAAAAAGTTGAAATATTAAAGGGTCCCGACTCTTTACAATATGGAGAAGCAAATCCTGGTGGGTTAATAAATATTGTAAAGAAAAAACCAACAAAAGAGAATATCAGAAAAGTTGAATTTGAAGCAACTTCAAATGATCCATCTTTTAAGCCAAAAATTGATTTAGGAGGTTCATTAAATGATGATGGTTCACTAAGATATAGATTAGTTACTACATATACACATAAAGAAGATGCAAGAGATTTTAATGTTGATACAAAAAAACTATTTATAGCTCCATCAATTGCTTATGATATAGATGACAATAATACAATCACATTTATATCTGAATATTTAGATGATAAATCACCGGCTGATTTTGGTACTTTTGTAAAAGAGAATGGAAAACCTCTTACAAATAGAGATACAATAACAACACATCCAGATGCAGAATTTGAAAAAGAACAAAAACTTGCAGGGTTTGATTTTGATAGTAATTATGATACATGGAACTCAACTTTTAGATATAGATACATAGATTTAGAAAGAACAAATGATTCAGTATATGCGCCATATATAACAAGAGGAAATCCAAATACAATCACTAGAAATTTCTCTACACAAGATTTTGATTCTTCAGAACACCTTGCACAATATACTATAAATAAAGAGTTTTATTTAGGAAATTTAAGAAATAGACTTAGTTTAGGATTTGATGCAAAAAAATCAAAAACAACAAATTCTGGATACTATGACACTACAATTAACTATATTCTTGACCCTAAAAATGTTAACTATGGAGGTTCATTAAGTTATTTATCAGACCATCCAAATGCATATAAATATGTTTATTCAAGAAGTGAAACAAAAAACTATGGAGGTTTTATACAAGACCATATAAATTTAACGCAAGATTTAATACTAAGTTTAGGTCTTAGATATCAAAAAGTTAAAACAGAAAATGAAAATGTATTAACAGATACAAAAAATAACTATACTGATTCAGCAACTACACCACAAATTGGATTAGTTTATAAACTTTCACCAAAAACAACACTTTTTGCAAACTATTCTGAATCTTTTAATCCTCAAAATAGTAGTTATATTGATAAAAATGGTAATTTATTAGAACCAGAAGAAGGCAAAGGATATGAAGTTGGAGTAAGACAAAAACTATTTAATGACAACTTTACACTTACAACTTCACTATTTAAAATTGAAAAAGAAAATGTTGCACAACAAGACCCAACAGCAACAAGAGCAAATATGTTTTATAGAACAAGTGAAAAAATCAAAAGTAAAGGTTTTGAAATTGACTTAATGGGTCAGATAACAAAAAACTGGGCATTAGTTGCTTCGTATGGATATACAAAAACAGAAGATATAAACTATGATAATAATCAATTAACAGGTGTTCCAGAGCACAATGCAAATATTTTCACTACATATGATTTAACAGATTTAGGACTAAAAAATATTTATGTTGGAGCAGGTGCTAGATACATAGGAAGTAGATTTGCAGATACAAGCAATGATATAAAAATAGACTCAAATGTTATTTATAATGCAATGCTTGGGTACAAAAAAGATAATTGGAAAGCAAACTTTAGTGTAAAAAATTTAACTGATGAAGATTATATCGAAACAGCAGGAACAGCAACTGCTGCTTATGGTGAAAGAAGAACTGCAATATTTACATTAAGTTATTCATTTTAAAAGAAAGTTAGATGTTAAAAAATATATATAATTATTTACAAACTCCAGAAAAAAGCGGAAGAAGATTAGGTCTTTTTAGAATTTTCTTCTGCATTTTTGGAGGACTTATAGTTGCTTATTTAGGTATGACATTACTTGCTTTTTTGATTCCTGGAGAAGTTAAAGAAACTGCAATTATTTCTATTATGTTTAATACTTTAGCATGGGCTTGTACTACAACATGGATTGCACTATCTTATACAAAATTTAGTGCATTTCTTAAAGTTATTATTCCCACATTAATCTTTTCATTTGCACTATATATTTTTTATTAGAAGGTAAAAAATGACACAAGAAAAATCAAAATTATTTAAACAAAGATTATTTAGAATTCATATAGCAGCTGGAGCTATATTTTCTATATTTATGTATATTGCAATATTTTTTGGAGTATTTGCTATTTTACTTCCATATATTCAAACATGGGAAAAGCCATCAAGACATATTCAAACAAATGATATTTTTAATATCAATTACAACAGTATGATTGATGAAGTATTAAAAGATGAGAACTTTCCTAAAGATAATATAATAGTAAATTTACCAGGAAGAATGAATGACCCTGCAGTTGTAATATCTCATAGATTTTCAAAAGAGATTGCTTTTAATCCAAGAACAAATAAAAAATTAGAAAATGAGACAAAAGAACAATCAAATTTAGCGCACTTTTTAAATGAGTTGCATTATGGAACTCCTTTAAAAGTCATAGGTTTAATAATATTTGGGTTTGTTGCAGTTGGAACTATGGTTTTATTAATCACAGGAATAATTCTAATTTCACTTTTCAAATTTAAAAATAAAGGTAAAAATGCGCAAGCTATATTTTCCAAAATTCATGTAAAAATATTTACTTGGCTTTTTGTTCCTCTTTTTTTAATAACTGCAAGTGGAGCTGTAATGAATATAGGTCTAATTAGTTCAAAACCTATGTCAAAACTCCTTACTCATTCTAAAGCAAACTCTATTGATGAAGTAGTTGGAAAAGTATTATTTGCTCAAAATAAACATATAAAAAAACAAAATATAAAAGCATCAATGCTTCCAATAAAAGATTTACTTAAAGAAGCAAAAAAGATAAATCCCCAACTTACATTCAAACAAATAAAATTAGTAAATTGGAATGATAAAAATGCAAGAGTAGAAATAACAGGTTACAATCCTTATAAACCTTTTTTAAATGGAGGAATATTTAATCGTCCTACAATAACTCTTGATGCAACAAATAAAAAACTAATAAAAAATCAAAAAACAATGGATAAAGTATGGCCAGTTTTTGTGGCTGAAAGTCTATTTTTTCTTCATTTTTTATTTGGTATTGATATTTTTTCAAGAATATTAATCGCAATATTTATGTGTTTATGTGCAGTTGCTATTGGTTTTGGAATACTTCTATATTTAGAAAAAAAAGCCAAAAAATTTGAAGGTAAAATAACTTTTTATCACTTTTTAGGAAAATTTTCTCAAGCTAGTATGATTGGAATCATTCCTGCTACTGCTACACTATTTCTTTTTCAGTGGTTACTTCCTTTTGATTTAGAAAATAGAGTCTTATGGCAAAAAGGAATTTTTTATAACGTATGGCTTTTTACACTTTTTTGGTCATTTTATAGATTAAATTCATATAAAGCTTCTAAAGAGTTTTTCTTTACAGGAGGAGTTCTATTTTTATTGTCTGCAATTTTTCATATATTAAATTCTAATTTTTCTATAAATGAACTTTCAACTTTTACAACAGTTTTAAATGTAGATATTGTTCTATTTATATTTGCTCTGTTTTTAATATATATTAGTTTCAAACTTCCTAAAAATAGACAACAAGCTAAATATTTTTGGATACAAAATAAAAAAGGAGAAAAATGAAAAAAATAGTAAAAATAGTAATAATTTTATTAATACCATATTTTTTATATGCCCATGAATTAGAAATGAATATAGTAAATAATAATGACAATACTCTTACTATTTCAGGTATGTTCAATACAGGAGAGACAGCAGCAGGTGCACTACTAAAATTAGAAGCAAAAAATACAAAAGAGATTTTATTTCAAAAAAGATTACCCTCTTCAAACTCTTTAAGAGTAAATATTCCAACAATTGAATATATGATTATTTTAAATGGAGGAGATGATGATATTGTCAAAAAAGAAGGTATTGCTCCAAAAGGTGGATTTAAAAAAGAGCATTCACAAAAAAAAGCCTCAAGAACAAATGCAAATATTGCTACAAGTAAAGCAGTTACAATTTCAATTGCCATAGCATTTTTACTACTATTTGCAACAATATTTATAAGTATAAAAAACACAAATAAACTTTTAAAAGAGATAGAAAAAATAAAATAGCACTAAATAGTGCTATTTAAGCAATATTATTATCATGAATAATAGATAAATAAGTTTAATTTTATTTATTATTGATTATAATTCTCAAAATTACAATTCTTAAAAGGAAAAAGATGCATAAAAAATCTAAAGTTATCTTTTTTTCTCTAATATTAAGTACTTCAATTTTCGCAGACCAAATTGATAAATCAATGAATATTATTGAAAATACAAATAACAAATTGAAAAACTATCAAAATAAAATAGATAGAGTTGAAAATGATAGAGAAGAACTTTTATCTAAATATAAATATACAAGTGCCGAATTAAAAAATACAAAAATTTATAATAATCAACTAGAAAAAATTATAAATTCACAAGAAAAAGAGTTAAAAGATATAAATCAACAACTAGTTGATATAGAAAAAACTCAAAAAAATATTTTTCCTCTTATGATAAAAATGGTTGAAAGTTTAAAACAACTAGTAAAAATGGATACACCTTTTCTAATAGAAGAAAGAACAAATAGAATAGAGAAACTAGAAGCAGCACTAAGTAAATCAGATATTAAAACTGCTGAAAAATATAGAATTATTCTAGAAGCATTTAAAATTGAGTATGACTATGCAAATAGTATAGAAACATATCAAGATAAAATCAATAGCAAAACATTTAATTTCTTAAGAGTTGGAAGAACTGCTTTATACTACCAAAGTCTAGATTTAAAAGATTATGGATATTGGGATAAAAGTAAAAAAACATGGGTAGAAATTGATGATAGTAGTGCTAAATCAAATATAAGAAAAGCTATAAAAATTGCAAAAAAACAACAAAATGTAGATTTCTTGAACCTACCATTTTTAACACTTAAGGATAGTAAATGATTAAATATATATTAACTGCTATTTTAATTTCAAACTTTGCATTTGGTCTTGATTTAAATAATTTATTAAATAATGTAAAGCAAAGTTCAAATAAAGAATTAGTTGAAGAACAAAAAAGATTAGAAGAGTTTTTAAATAACAAAGAGAAACAAAAACAACTTTTAATAAAAACTCAAAATGAATTAAAACAAGAGAATCTAAAAACAAAAAGATTAAAAGCAATAATTGAGCAAAAAGAGAAAGTATTAGCAAAACAAGAAGCTTTATTAAATGTAAAAATTGGAGATTTAGGTGAAATGTTTGGAAGTGTAAGACAAACATCAGCTGATTTTCTTACAAATTATAATAGAGGTTTCACAGCATCACAATTTCCTCAAAAAGAAGAGATATTCACAAAATTTTCTAACTCTAAAAAACTTCCAACAATTGAAGAGTTAACTACTTTTTGGCACACAATGCTAGATGAAATAATCCAAAGTGGAAATATCTCAAAATATAAAGCAAATGTTATTGCTCATAATGGAGAAAAATCTATCAAAGATGTAACAAGAGTAGGATTATTTTCTGCATTTTCTGATGGAAATTATTTAAAATACTCAAATGATATTCATTCACTTGTTGAATTATCTGTTCAACCAAGTTCTAGTTATCAAAGTGAAGCAAAAGATTTTGAAGAGAGTTCAAATGAGATTAAACAAGTTTTAATTGACCCTACAAAAGGTACTTTATTTGAAATGTTAGGAAACAACCCAACACTAATGGATAGAGTAAATCAAGGTGGAATTGTAGGTTATATTATTTTGGTTCTTGGAGTACTTGGAATATTATTTGCTATTTATAAAATAGCTATTTTAAACATCACTCACAATAAAATCAAAAAACAAGAAAAAGATATTTCAAATTATGATGATTCAAACTCATTAGGAGTAATTGCTGGTGTATTTTATAAAAACCAAAATGACTCAATTAATGATTTAGAAATAAAAATAAGTGAAGCTATTTTAAAAGAGACAAATGAGATAAAAAAAGGACAAAGTTTTGTAAAACTACTTGCAGCAGTTACACCTTTACTTGGTCTTTTAGGAACTGTTACAGGTATGATTGCAACATTCCAAGCAATAACTTTATTTGGTACTGGTGACCCAAAACTAATGGCAGGTGGAATTTCAACTGCTTTAATTACAACAGTTTTAGGTTTAGTTACAGCTATTCCATTACTTTTTGCATATACATACATATCTTCAAAATCTGAAGCTATTGTTTCAATATTAGAAGAGCAAAGTATAGGAATGTTAGCAAAAAACTTAAAATAACATGATTGATATATATATAGATAATTTACTTGGCTTTTTTACAAAAGGTGGTTTTGTATTATATATCGTATTTGCAATCGCCCTATTTCTTTGGGCATTGCTAATCGAAAGATATATGTACATAAGTATCGAGTATAAAAAATTTAAAAAAGCTCTATTTGAAGATTTGAAAAATAATCAATTTGAAAAAAAATTCAAAGAAGAGATAAAAAGATATTTGATTGAAGATTCAAATATGAAACTAAAAAGAGGTCTTAGTTTTATTAAGACTTTAATTATAGTTTGCCCATTAGTTGGTCTATTAGGAACTGTTACAGGGATGATAGAAGTTTTTGATGTTATGGCAATAAATGGAACAAGTAATGTAAAATCTATGGCAAATGGTGTATCAATGGCAACTATTCCAACTATGGCTGGAATGGTAGTAGCATTAAGTGGGATACTTTTTGAAAAGAAATTAGAACTTTCAATAAAACACCACACAGATAAATTATATTTAGAGATTTCAAAGGTTTTATAAGATGAGAAGATTTTCCCATAAACAGCATAAAGAAGAGACAGAGATAAACCTAACTCCAATGCTTGATGTAGTTTTTATTATGTTGATATTTTTTATTGTAACTACATCTTTTGTAAAAGAAGCAGGTGTCGAAGTAAATAGACCAAGTGCAAAAACAAGTCATCAAAAATCTCAAGCGAATATATTAATTGCAATAAAAAACAACGATGAGATATGGATTGACAAAAGAATGGTTGATATAAGAGCAGTTAGATCAAATATTGAAAGAATGAAAGCAAGTAATTCTCAAAATAGCGTAGTAGTACAATCAGACAAAGATGCAAGAACTGGTATTTTAGTAAAAGTTATGGACCAAGTAAGACTTGCAGGAATTACAAATATATCAATTTCAACACTAAAGAATTAGTATGAGAATTTTTATTGCAATTTCATTATCTTTTGTAATTTCTGTTTCTATGTTTATTTTAATGAATGAAATGACATCAACAGAAGGTAAAGCTTTACAAAAAAGAAGTGAACCAATTCAACTTACATACTTAAGAGATAAAAAAGATACAGATATACAAAAGAAAAAAAGAATAAAACCAAAAGAACCAGTTAAAAAAGTTGAACCAAAAAAACTAGATATGAAAACAAATTTAAATAAAAATCTAGACAAAAATGTAAAAATAAAACCTCTTTCTGTAAATAGAAATATAGACATCTCTTCTATAAATTCACTAAGTGGTGCACAAGTAGAGTTAGGTTCAAATTTATTAGATGCAAATATGCTTTCAGCATTAAGAAGAGTAAATCCAAGATACCCAAGAAAAGCAAAGATGAGAAGACAAGAGGGATTTGTTCAATTGGCATTTAAAATTGATGCAAAAGGTTTTGTAAAAGATGTAAAAGTTGTAGATTCTAATCCAAAAGGTCTATTTGAACAAGCATCTATTAAAGCAATTAAAAGATGGAGATTTAAACCATCAAAAGATGATGTTGAAGGTAGCTTCAAAAATGCAACAATAACTTTTAATTTTAGGTTGGCAAGATGATAAAAAAATTACTTTTAGTATTAACACTTATGTTAGGTTCTAGTTTATATGCAGCACAGCATATGTCAAAAAGTACTTACAATAGTTTAACAAACGCTCAAAAACTTATGCAAGAAAATAAGTTTACAAAAGCAAAAGCTATTTTAGATGAACTTTTAAAACAAGATAAAAATGCCTATGAGAAATCATATATTTTACAAACACTTTCAAATATTTATATTACAGATAATAAGTACGAAAAAGTAGCAAAAATATATGAAGAGATTATCAAATTAGGTGCATTTGAACCAAAAAGTATAGATAATATAAAATTCTCTTTAGCAAAAATATACCTTTCAATTGAGAAGTTTGAGAAGAGTTTAAAACTATCTAAAAGTTTAGTAAATAGTAAATTTATAAAAAAAGAAGATATTTATGAAAATTTAACTCTTGGATATTACTATAATAAAAAATACAAAAAAGCAATTGAGTACTCAAATATTTATATGAGTTCAAAAAAACAAAATATAAAAGAGTCTTGGTATAAAATTTTATACTCTTCATATATTGAAACAAAAAATTATAATGGTGCTTTATCTACTATGGAAAAAATGGTAAAACTATTTAATACAAATGAACAATATTGGGTTCAATTAGCTTCATTATATCAACAAAAAAATAGATTAAAAAAATCATTATCAACTTTAGAATTAGCATATAAAAACAATGTATTAACAAAAAAAGATAATATTTTATACTTTATAAATATTTTATTACAAAATGACGTTTATAATAAAGCTGGTGTTCTTTTAACAAAAGCTGTAAATGAAAATCTAATAAAAGAAGATAAAAAAATATTTGAAATATTGGTTACTTGTTTTATAAATGCAAAAGAGACAAATTTAGCAATAAAAAAACTTGAATCTTCAAAATTTGCAAATGAAAACAAATACAAAATGATACTTGCAAATCTTTACTACAATAAAGAGCAATACAAAAAAAGTATAAATATTGTTGATTCTATAAAAACTAAAAGAAATAGTAAAGTAGATGGAGAAAGACAGATACTAAAAGCTTTATGTTATTATGAACTTGATAACAAAAAACAAAGTATTAGAACACTTGAAAGAGTTGTAAATAACCCTTATCATAAAAAAAGAGCAAGAAATATATTAAAAGAATTAAGAAGTTAATATAATAAGATTTTATATAATTCCGTAAATTTTAAAAGAGGGATTATATTTGTTTGAAGTTATTATATTAGCAATTGCTCTTAGTATGGATGCATTTGCTGTATCTATTGGTCTTGGTATAAAAAGTAATGAAAATCTAAAAGTATTAGCTTTAAAAGCTGGTTTATATTTTGGTTTTTTTCAAGCTTTTATGCCATTTATTGGATATTTTGGTGGGGTTGGGCTAAAAGATTATATTGGTGGATTTGATTATTGGGTTGCATTTATTCTACTATTTATTATTGGTGGAAAGATGATTTATGAAGCTTATGAAGAAAACACTGAAGATGAGATTGCAAAAGTTTCAAATAAAATACTACTAACATTAGCAATTGCAACAAGTATTGATGCAATGGCAGCTGGATTTACACTACAACTATTTGATTTAAATGTCTATTTATCACTTTTAATTATTGGAGTTACTACATTTATTTTTAGTTTTATTGGAGTTATGATTGGTTCAAAAGGAACTTCAAAATATGAGAGTAAAGCTGAAATTTTAGGTGGAATTGTATTAATAATTATAGGATTTAAAATATTATTAGAAAATTTATAATATCATAGATTATTCAACTAAAAGGTATATTTATGAAAAATAGATTTTTTACAATTTCGATTCCTATTTTACTTTTGATTATTGCTTCTTTTTATGTAACATCAAAATTTGTAGAACCTGCTCCTAAAAAAGAGATAACAATTGCAACAGGTTCAAAAGATGGTGAGTATTATAAAACTGCACTAGAGTATAAAAAATTACTAGAAGAAGAGAAAGTAAAAGTAAATATACTAACTTCTAAAGGTTCTATTGAAAATATAAAACTTTTAGAAGATAATACTGCGGATGTTGCTTTTATTCAAAATGGCACAATAACGTCTAAAGAGACAAAAGATATAAAAGCAATTGCTTCAACTTATTATGAGCCTTTATGGGTATTTTATAGAAATGAAGGCTATAAGATTGATTATTTAATTCAACTTATTACAAAAAAAATATCTATTGGACAAGTTGGCAGTGGCACTTATGATTTAAGCTCTCAATTATTAAATGATAATGGAATATCAAAAGATAACTCAAAGATTTTTACATATTCACAATCAGAAGCAAAAAAGCTTCTTCTAAATAAAAAAATAGACGCAATGTTTGTAGTAGCATCGCACAACTCAAAGACAGTAAAAGAACTACTTGCAAATCCAAATATAAATGTTTTTAGTTTTAAAAGAGCAAAAGCTTATAGTAGAAAATACTCATATTTACAATCTATTAAACTTTATGAAGGGACACTAGATTTATATAAAAACCTACCAGATGAAGATATTAACCTTCTTGCTACAACAGCAAATCTTGTAGTAAAAAATGACTTCTCACAAGAACTAATAAGAATATTACTAAAAAAAGTAAGAGAAGTTCATAGTAAAAAAGATCTATTTTCAAAAGAGAATGAATTTCCAAATCTTACTAATTTAAAACTTGAATCAAATGATGAAGCTAAAATATATTTCAAAAATGGAGATACTTGGCTTGAAAAAATATTTCCTTATTGGATTGCTGCAAATATCGATAGATTAAAGATATTTTTAATTCCTTTAATTACTTTGATGATTCCTTTATTAAAGGGTGCTTTTCCTCTTTATCAATGGAGTATGCGTTCTAAAATATATAAATGGTATGATGAAGTAAAAGAGATAGAAAGTACAATCTCAACATCACAAAAAAATCAATTGGAGCAACAATTAGAAAAAATCCAACAGTTTCAAGAAGAGATTTCAAAAGAGACTAAAGTTCCTCTATCTTTTATGGGTGAATACTACAATCTAATTATGCACATAAATATGATAGAACAAAAAATCCAAACAAAATTAAAATCCTTATAAGGTCTTGTAAGATGTCTATTTTAGGCTAATTTCGATATAATTCCAAAAAAATATTGAAGGATTTAGTTTTGAGAATATTATCAGGAATTCAACCATCAGGTACTATACACATTGGTAACTACTTTGGTATGATAAAAAAAATGATAGAATCGCAAAATGACGGTGAACTTTTTGCATTTTTAGCATCATACCATGCTTTAACATCAGTAAAAGATAAAGAGGCTTTACAAAACAATATGTTTGAAGCTGCTGTAAACTTTTTAGCTTTAGGAATGGACCCAGAGAAATCTACATTTTGGGTACAACACGATGTAAAAGAGGTACTTGAATTATACTGGATATTATCAAATCACACTTCAATGGGATTATTAGAAAGAGCGCACTCATATAAAGATAAAACTGCAAGAGGAATTCAAGCAAATCATGGATTATTCTCTTATCCTGTTTTAATGGCTGCGGATATTTTACTTTATGATGTAAATGTAGTTCCAGTAGGGAAAGATCAAATTCAACACGTTGAGATGACAAGAGATATTGCAAACTCTTTTAATCATGCTTATAAACAAGAAGTTTTTGTACTTCCTGAAGCAAAAGTTGATGAAGTAGTTGCAACAGTTCCTGGAACAGATGGAGCTAAAATGTCAAAATCATATGGAAATACAATTGATATGTTTGCAAGTAAGAAAAAACTAAAAAAACAAGTTATGAGTATTGTAACAGACTCAAAAGAGCTTGATGAAGCAAAAGAGTGGAATGGATGCAATATTTATAAACTTTGTGAACTATTTATGAATCAAGATGAATTATTAGCTTTACAAAAAAGATATGAAACTCCAGGTGAAGGTTATGGTCATTTTAAATTAACGCTACTTGATAAAATAAATGAACATTTTGAACCATACTTAGAAAAAAGAGAGTATTACTTAAATAATAAAGATGAAGTAAGAGATATCTTAGCACACGGTGCTTCTAAAGCAAGAAAAATTGCTCAAGCAAAAATGGAACAAGTAAGAGAGATTATCGGTCTTAAATTATAAGATAAAAAAGGCATAAGCCTTTTTTATTTAGATACTTTTTTACAAATTAACATATGTTTATCTGGTTTATCAAAATCATGTAAATTATAATCACTTACAGACTCGACAACAAAACCAACTTCAGTTAAAACTTTTTTTAAACTTGGAATATCATGATAATATTGAGTTATCATATCTTCTTCTTTTTTATATAAACCATCTTTTTGTTTATCAAATAAAACAATATTTGTATTTAATTCATCTTCATCATAAACAGCATCAACGGCAATAAACTTCTCTTCTCTATTTATAGTCAAACTTCCATCAGCAACTACACTAAAGCCATATAGTGAGTTTACATCAAACATATAATAACCATTTTCATTTAATACATTATAAGTATCTACAAAGAACTCTTTTAGATGATTTTTAGGTATATAATTTACTACATCAAAAATAGCAGTTGCACAATCAAACTTATCTTTTACATCATGTAAAGACATACATTTAGCATCTACGCCTCTTTGTTCACAAACTTTGATTTGTTCAACACTTAAATCAATACCAAAAGCTTTTTTACCATTTATTTTAAGATTCTCAAGAAAATATCCTTGACCACATCCAATATCAATGATATTATCAAGTTCATTCATCATTACAAAAGTCATAAACTCTTTATGTAGTGAATAAACTTCATCTTCAAAATCTAAGTATTGTTCTATTCTTGAATATAAATCTAAACCCATTAAAGTACTTTTTCTATTCTATTTTTTAAATCTAAAATTATGTCTTTTTTTGCATAAAAAGAGTTTTTATTTGCAATTAAGTGTGCTGAACTTTCCATAATTGTAGGACCAACTTCAAGCCCATTTTGTTTCATAGTTGTACCTGTTTCAACTATGTCAACAATACAATCACTTAATCCAACTAAAGGAGCAAGTTCGATTGAACCATATAATTTAATTATCTCAACAGCCATTGCTTTTTGCTCAAAATATTTTTTAGCAATTTTTTCATGTTTTGTTGCAACTCTAATTTCACTTTTAGAAAAATCTAACTCTTCACCTTTTCTAAGTCCAAATGCAACTTTACATTTACCTAGCTGTAGATTTAATAGTTTTATTAAATCATACTCTTTCTCTTCTAATACATCTAAACCAACTACACCTAAATCAGCAGCTCCATGCATAACATAAGTTGGCACATCTTGATTTCTTACATTTAGAAATCTAAAATTTTGTTTTTCTAATATTAACTTTCTATCTTCAAATATAAACTCTTCATTAAAAGCTTTTTGAAATTTATCTAAGGTCTCTTTAGCGATTCTTCCCTTAGGCAATGCAATTGTTAGCATCAATTATCCTTTTCATATTTTCAAAAATTAAATCTTTTTTATAGATACTATTTTTAAAATATTTACTTAAAAATTCTCCATCTCCACCAGTAAATATAATTTGTTGTTCTTTTCTTATATTTTTGATTGGTTCTATTATTGATTGTAAGATTGCGTATGATATCGCATCTTGTGTACAAAGGGGGATTTTATCTAAATTTACCTTTGTATTAAAATCAAAGTCCAATTTAGAAGATATTTGAGTATATAAATTCTCAATTTTTTTAAATCCTGGTAAAATAAATCCACCTTTATGCTCACTATTACTCATAATATCAACAGTAATTGCACTTCCTGCATCAACTACAATTGCATCATTTATTCCATAACAAGCAACTTTTCTATCTATTCCCATACCTTTGTATGAAGTCTCAAAATCTATATAATTTTCTAAATTAATAATATCATTGTGAGTTTGTTCTAAACTTGCAGTTCCTTTATCATTAACAGAAATAAAATAGACTTTTTCATCAAATGTAGGTAGTTTTTCATCTAACAAATATCTTTTTTCATTGTTATTTACTAATAGATGAAATGTCGTATTTCCAATATCACATAAAATCAACTCTAACACTCCATCCATTTTGTTTTAAAAACTCTTTTGCTTTTGAGCATAAAGGTGAACTAATAATTAACTCTTTATGTTTAAAATTATGGTCTTTATAAGATACAAGTTTACCAAAAAGTTCTAATAAATCATTTGCATTTTTTCTAATAAATCTACTTTTTGCATCAACTATAAAAATAGCATAATATGTAGCTTTTATATCTGTGGCTGTGAAAATTTGTATTTTTTTTCTACTATTTAATTCTTTTACACTAACCTCATCAATTTGTTTAAAAAGTATATTCTTTTTATTATAATACTCAGTTAATTTTTTCAAATAAATTTTCCTTTAAAACGGCGATTATACCTAAACTTTAGTTAATCTTTTGTGCAAGTTTTTAACTTTTAAATCTATTGCTTATTTTATACAAAAAACATTATATAGCAAAATTAATTTATAAATATAAGAAAATGCACTTTTTTGTACAAAAATTTCACTTTATTTTCTCATTAAGATGATAGAATACGAAAATGGAAAATAAATATGAGTAACTTAACATTAACGTATGAATATCAAACGAAAATAACACAAGCAATAATTAGAGCCGCAGTACTAATGCTTGAATATGGTGCAGAAAGTAAACTAATAGAACAAACAACTACAAGAATGGGAAAAGCCTTAGGAGTAAAATCAGTAGAAATTTCACTTATTCCTTCTGCTATTGTTTTAACAACTCTATCAAATACAAATCAATCTGTAACAACAACAAGACAAGCACATCACAAACCAATAAATATGTCTATTGTTTATGATGTTCAAAAACTTTGTATAAATTTAGAAAAATATGAATTGGGTGCAGAAAAGACTATTTTATTACTAAAACAAGTAAAACCAAATTATTATAATAAATGGTTAGTTATTTTTATGATAGGACTTTCTTGTGCATCATTTGCTTATTTAAGAGGCGCAGATTGGCAGGCATTTGGCATTACATTTATTGCTTCTGCTATTGCTATGTTTGTTAGACAACAACTTGCAAAACATAAATTTATTTTGATTATCTCTTTTGCTACAACTGCTTTTGTTGCAACACTTATTGCAAGCTTAGCATCCCATATAAGTACAACTCCAAATGTTGCACTTTCTGCAAGTGTATTATTACTTGTACCTGGGTTTCCTTTTATAAACTCTTTTTTAGATGCAGTGAAAGGTTATTTAAGTATGGGTTGGGGACGTTGGATGCAAGCTACACTTCTAACATTAGCTACAAGTATGGGAATTATTTTTGCCATGGCTGTTTTAAATATGAAAGGTTGGTAAGATGCAAGATATTATTTTTAAATATATTTTAGACGCAATATTTGCAGCAATTCCAGCAGTTGGTTTTGCAATGGTTTTTAATGTACCAAGATTTGCTTTAAGATTTTGTGCATTGGGTGGAGCAATAGTATATACCCTTAGATCAATATTTTTAGACTTAGGTATATATATAGAAATATCTACTTTTTTAGCAACTTTGCTTTTTGGAACTTTAGCAGTTTACTGGTCAAGAAAATATATTGTTCCAAGACCTATTTATACAGTTGCAGCAATTATTCCTTTGATTCCAGGAACATATGCTTTTGATGCTGTTATTACACTTGTAGAGATGAATACTCACGGTGTAACACCTGAACATATTGCACTATTTATTGAAGATGGTTTAAAAGCTGTTTCTATTCTAGGAGCGATTAGTTTTGGTCTTGCCTTACCTTCACTATATTTTCTAAGATATAATAGACCAATTATTTAAGTCATCACTTTGATGACTTATTTTTTCTTTATCTCTAATCTTTGAGGTCGTAAAGTAATATCTGTAATAACCCCATTAAAGTTAATTATCTCAAAAACTTGTTTTGCTATTTGATTTGGAGTTAAATAGGCATTTTCATTATCACTTGGTTCAAAGTTAAACTCATCAAAAAAGTTTGTTTTTGTCAAATCTGGATTTATGTTTGTTACTTTTACATCTGCTTTTCTTAACTCTTCAAAAAGAGCAAGGGAAAAGTTTCTAAGTCCTGCTTTTGTTGCAGTGTATAGTGCTGAAAATTTTGAATGTCTTGTGGCTTCAATAGAAGATATATTTATTATGTGTCCTTTTGTTTTTTTCAAACTTCTAAGGCATAAATTAGAAAGAATAATAGGAGCAGTTAAATTAACATCAATTAACTCTTGAATTTTGTCTAAACTTATCTCTTCATGCGGTTTAAATATCCCTACTCCAGCACAATTTATCAAAAGATTAATATCGCTTTGTTTTAGTATCTGTTTTATCTCTTTTTCTAAAGATATTTTATCATCAAGTCTACTTTTTAACTTTATAACTTCATAATTATTATCTTCAAGAATTTTAGATATAGCACTTCCAATTCCCGAACTATATCCTGTAACTATTGCTTTCATTTTTTTCTTCTTTTAATATAAAAATATCCCAAAACTATCAAAAATGCAAATATTGCTATTAAAATATAGTATAAATACTCTTTTAGTAACTCTTCATTTCCACCAATAAAATATCCAAGTGCAGTTAAAATTATTGCCCAAATTGCTGCACCTAACAAAGTATAAAAACTAAAAGTCTTTAAATTCATTTTTGCAAGACCAGCAGGAAAAGATATATATTGTCTAACAGCAGGAACTAATCTTCCACTAAATGTAGAAATATGACCATGCTCTTTAAAGAAATACTCTACTTTTTGTATTGTCTCTTCACTAATAAAAAAATATTTTCCATATCTGATTAAAAAAGCTCTTCCATATTTTATTGCAAGATAGTAATTAAAAAGTGCTCCAGCTAAACTTCCCAAAACACCACTTAATAAAACTAAAGCCAAATTCATCTCATTTTTATATACTAAGTATCCAGCAGGAATCATCACTACTTCACTAGGAAAAGGGAAAAAAGAACTTTCTAAAAACATCATAATAAAAATACCTAAATACCCTAATGTTCCAACAGTTTCAACAATATAATTTATAATAGCTTCTAACAACATCTTCTCTTTTATTTTAATTTTTGAAATGTTACCCAAAAATTTGTTAATGAATGGTTTATAAAATTTCATTACTTACTTAAAATAAAGTAACAATACTTTAAGTAAATATTATCTATCATATAAAAAAGGAATCACATGAAAAAAACACTTATTATTTTAGCTCATCCAAATTTTGAGCAATCTAGATTAAATAAAGCCCTAATAAATAAAATCAAAGATGAAGAAAATATCACAATAAACAATATCTATTCAAAATATAACTCTTTTTCTGATATTGATGTACAAAAAGAACAAAATTTATTATTAGAGCATGATAGAATTGTATTTCAATTTCCATTTTATTGGTTTAGTTCACCAGGACTTTTAAAAGATTGGCAAGATAAAGTTTTGGAATATGGATTTGCATATGGAAGTGAAGGTGGTAAACTTTCAACAAAAGAGTTTAAAGTTGCAACAACTACTGGCTCACCTGAGTTTGCTTATCAATCAGGCTCTTATATGCAAGTATGTATGAATGAACTTCTAAAACCATTTGAAACAATGGCAAGATTTACAAGAATGACTTACACTATGCCTTTTTATGTTTATAAAGCTTTGAAAATAACAGATGAAGAACTTGAAAACAAAGCAGATGAGTATAAAAAACTTTTACAAAGTGATGAATGGAGCTCATCTTTATCTAAATATTTAAATAGCTAAAAGATAGTCTAAAAGCTTAGACTATCACTTGAAAAAGAGAAGTTATGTGAAGGTGAGTTTTGCTTAATTTTATTCATATAACTCATCTTCATAAACTCTTCCATTTGATTATTTGAAGAATATTCGTAGCCAAATACATCTTTCCATAAAGATTCATCTTCCATACAAAGATAAAAATATACATCTTTATGCCAAGGTTTAAAAGTATCGTATGCATGTTTAAACATCTCTTTTTTTACATTCAAAGGATAAGATTGTTTTCCATTTGCATCAACCATAGGCATTTGTAGTATTTTTGATTTGAAGTTTCTACTTCTTATTTTATTTATTACTGGTTTTATAAATGTTAGTGTTCCCATAGAAACAAGTGCAACTTTTTTTGCATCAAATGTATCAATTAGTGTTTTATAGACCTCTTCATATTCACTTAAATAGTTTTCATAATGGACAATTGGATGAAAGTGAAAACCAACTAAAACGCCCTTATCACTAACTTTTTTAGCAGTTTCAATTCTTTTTTCTAAACTTGCAGCTAAATGCTCTTCATTTTCAATAATAGTTGGAGTGTTTAAAGACCAAGTACAAATTATATTTGCTGGAACATCATTTTCCAAAAAGTATTTTATATTATTTGATTTTGTTTTAAACTCAAGTATTACATTTGGATTATTTCTAGCAAACTCAAATAAAGCATCTAAAATACCCTCTTTATTTCCCCACATCAAAGAATCAGAACTTTGTCCTGTTCCTATATGATAAATCTCATTAGCATCAAGTTTTAAGTTTTTTAGATTATCTTTAAAGTTTACATCAAAACCAACTTTATCTTGATTGTAAAAAGATTGAATAGAACAGTAAGAACAGTCAAAACCACACGATTGAACTGCATCTAAAGTAAGAAGATTACAACATCTTGTATTAGGACTTGCAACAGGACATGACCCTAAAGCAGCTTTTTCACCTTGAAAGTTTCTAAAAGATATTTTTCTTACATCATCTTTATAAAGTTGTTTCGTAAATTTAGTATATGAGTTTGGTCTTTTTCTTAAATCTTGCCAAATATTTCTAATATGATTAAAACACTCTTTTCTATTAGAATATTCATCTTTACAAACTTCAAAAATCTCTTTTTCATGCCACATTTTAAAATCAATAGCAAAATCAATTATTTGCTTTAATTCTTGAAAAGAGAACTGATAAGTAAAAGATAACTCTTTTATAAAAATTTGTGATTTTTCATCTAATTTATTGTAATTACTTTTTTCTATACTTGAATAAAATTTTTCATTATAACTCATATTAAATTCTTCCATTGATTAAAACTTTTTCTTATCAAGTCAATAATAAATGACTTTTTAGGTATATTTGTATCTAAATAATCAGATACAACTTTTAGAACTGTAATATTCTCACAATATTGTTTACAATACTCTTCAAAATAAAAAGCTTCCATATCAACTAATGTAGTTTTTAGGTTATCTTTTTTATCTAATGGTTTATCAATTGTAGTTAATGTAGTAAAATGTAGATTTTCGATTTGTTTATTTGTACAAAAAAGTGTTCCTATTTTTATTGCTTCATCTTTACAACCAGCAATTCCAATATTTATAGCTTTTTTTATAGCAAAATGTTCAAAGGCAAATCTAAGTGCATTTATTGTGTTTTCTTTTCCTATTCCAGATACGACTAATACGATTGTTTCATTATGATAAAGTTTAAATGCACTACAAGATTTATCTTGTTTAAGTTTGAAGAAGTCAATTAAGCATTGGCACTCACAAAGAAGTGCACTATGAATTAAAGTTTTGTTACTCATAAAAGTAAAACTAAGGCTATGCCTTAGTTAAATTACTTTTTAAGCTCTTTAATTCTTGCAGCTTTACCTTTAAGTCCTCTTAGGTAATGTAACTTAGCTCTTCTTACTCTACCTCTTCTGATTACTTCAAAAGTTTTAATTGACTCAGAGTATAATGGGAAAATTCTTTCAACACCTACTGAGTTTGCTCCAATTTTTCTTACTGTGAAAGTTGCAGAAGCACCTTCACCACTTCTAGCGATAACTACACCTTCGTAAGATTGAACTCTAGTTTTTTCACCTTCTTTAATTTCAACACCAAGTCTTACGTTATCTCCTGCTCTAAATTGAGGAATTTCTTTAGACTCTATTTGAGCTGCTTCGAAGCTAGCAATATATCTATTTTTCATCTCTTTTCCTTATTGGGTCTATAATATTTTGTTTTACAAATTGACATCTGGAATTTTAAGTCGGAAATTTTACTATGATTTCCCTTTAAGAATTCTTTAACGACACTTAAATTTTGGAAAATTTCAGGTTTTGTGAAAGATGGAGCTTCTAAAAGATTATTTTCATAACTTTCAACGTCCAAAGATTGGGCATTTCCAAGCACTCCATCAATATTTCGAGAAATTGCATCACTCATAACTAAAGATGGTAGTTCACCACCTGTTAATACAAATTCTCCTATTGAAAAAACTTCATTTGCGTATTTTTCAATAACTCTTTCATCAATTCCTTCATATCTTCCGCTTACAAAAACTACGTTCTTTTTCTTTGCTAATCTTTTTGCATCATTTTGTCTAAAAGGTTTAGCAGCTGCAAGAGGAAATATAATATAAGCATCTTCATCTTTTCTTTTTATCTCATCAAGACAATCAAATAAAGGTTGAGGAGTCATAAGCATTCCTGCTCCTCCGCCAACCATTTGTTTATCTACTTTATTATGCTTATTTTTAGTAAAATCTCTTGGATTGTAAAATTCATACTCTAATAAATTCGAATCAATTGCCCTTTTTAAAATTGAATCATAAAAATATGGTTCTATTAAATTAGGGAAAAGAGTCACATAAGTAAACTTCAATAATAGCCTTTAATTTTTTTGAAATTTTATCATAAAACTTATTATAGAGTATATAAACGACTTCTTTTAATTCTCATAAAAACAAATTTTCGGTATTATTGCCCCAAAATTCAAGAATAAAGTAAAAAAATGATTACAATAGATAACATAAGAGAAGCTCAAAAAAATCTAGAGACAATAAGAGAAAATACTCCGATTACAAAAGCTCCCCTTTTAAGTGAAATGTTTAAAACAGAAGTATTCTTAAAAAAAGAGAATCTTCAACTAACTGGAAGCTTTAAATTAAGAGGAGCATATAATAAAATAGCTAATCTTTCCCAAGAGCAAAGAGCAAAAGGTGTAGTTGCAGCAAGTGCAGGAAATCATGCACAAGGTGTTGCATTTTCAGCAAATAAATTTGGTTGTGAAGCAACTATTTTTATGCCAGAAGCAACTCCTTTAACAAAAGTTAGTGGTGTTAAAGCATATGGTGCAAATGTTGTGTTACATGGAGAAAACTTTGATGAAGCATACGCTGCTGCGATGAAATTCAAAGATGAACATGACTGTGAATTTGTACATCCTTTTGCTGATGATGATGTAATAGCAGGTCAAGGTACAATATCTTTAGAGATATTAGAACAAATTCCTGAGTTAAAACAAATAGTTGTGCCAATTGGTGGTGGTGGATTAATTTCTGGTATTGCAATTGCTGCAAAAGCTATAAATCCTGATATTAAAGTTATTGGTGTTGTTGCAAGTGGAGCAAGAGGTATGAAAGAATCATACAAATCACAAACTCCAATTGACTCAGCTTCAGTTAGAACAATTGCGGATGGAATTGCTGTAAGAGATGTAAACCCAAAACTATTAAATATTATTTTAGATTATGTTGACCATATAGTGGAAGTAAGCGATAATGAAATTGCAAATGCAATTTTATTTTTATTGGAAAAACATAAATTAGTAGTTGAAGGTGCTGGTGCTGCTGCTACTGCTGCTATTATGCATGGAAAAATTGATATTGAAGATTCAAAAATTTGTGCGATTGTTAGTGGTGGGAATATTGATGTAACTATGATTTCTCAAATTATTGAGAAAGGTTTAGTTAAATCATATAGAAAAATGAATTTAATAATTAAATTAAGAGATAAACCAGGTGCATTAACAGAATTAAGTGATATTTTTAAAGATTGTGGTGCGAATATTGTACAAATTGATTATGATAGAGATTCAATCCAACTTGAATTTGGAGATGCCCAAATTACAATGTCTTTAGAGACAAAAGGTGAAGAGCACCAAAAACTAATCAAAGACAAATTAAAAGGTAATGGTTACAGATTTAAACAAATCTAATATTTTTTTGGTGATTTATAAAGTTTTTAGAAAATAAATAATATAATACACGACAAAAAAGTGCAAACACAAAAGAAAATAAGAAAAGGAAGAAGATGGAAGGAAGATTGTTTACATTCTTTGGTGCTATCGGTGGGCACGGTCAAGAGTGGATCATTTTATCACATTACATTCTAGTAATTGCTGTAATTTTCCTAGTTGCAAGAGCTGCTACTAGAAAAATGCAATTAGTTCCAACGGGTTCACAAAATGTTATGGAAGCTTATATTGGTGGTGTAGTATCTATGGGTGCTGACACAATGGGTGAAGAAAACGCAAGAAGATATATGCCTTTAATTGCTTCATTAGGTTTAGTAATTTTTGTTAGTAATATGGTAGGTATTGTACCAGGATTTGAATCTCCAACTGCAAATATCAACTTTACACTTTCATTAGCATTAATTGTTTTTGTTTACTATAACTACTTAGGTATCAAGAAAAATGGTGTAGTTGCTTATTTTAAACATTTCATGGGTCCTATGCCTGTACTTGCTCCATTGATGTTTCCAATTGAAATAATTTCTCACTTATCAAGAATTATTTCATTATCATTCAGACTTTTTGGTTCTATCAAAGGTGATGATATGTTTACAATGGTACTTTTAATGTTAGTACCTTGGATTGTACCTATTTCAGGTTTCTTCATGTTAACTGCTTTTGGTTTCTTACAAGCATTTATTTTCATGATATTAACTTATGTATATATTGCAGGTTCAATCATGATGGAGCACGAAGATCACTAATTGACTTCAATCTTCACACTTAAAAAGGGGAAAAGAAGGACTATCTTCTTTCCCCTTTTTTTATTTCTTTTAATCATTTTTCTAATTATTTTAATTAAGGTATTATTAAAATTTGAGTAAACTTCATTTTACTTTTTAATGGAGTATTAAAATGAATTTAAAAAATACTAATTTAGTAACAAAAACAACCCTTATTTTGGCTGCTGTTTTATCAATTTTATTGATAAGTTTAAATATATTTAGTGCAACATACACAAAAAATATAATTTCCCAAAAAGTAAATAAACAACTTAAACAAAGAGTTCATGAAACTATTGAGACAATAGAGACATATGACCATTTATTAAAAACAACTGCAGATAGCTTATATGTAGCATTTCAATCCCAATTTAACAATATAGAACTTAACGAAAATAAAACAATAAAAGTTAATAATGTAGATACACCACTAATCACAAATAATGGTGAAATATTAAATAATAATTTTAACTATGTAGATAACTACACAAGAATCAAAGGTTCAACTGCAACAGTTTTTGCAAGAAGTGGTGATGATTTTGTAAGAGTTACGACTTCACTTAAAAGACCTGATGGAACAAGAACATTAGGTACATTTCTTGGAAAAGGTTCACCTGCTTATGATGTAATAATGAGTGGTAAAAAGTACTTTGGAACTGCTCATTTATTTGGAAATGAATATATGGCAGTATATGACCCAATTATAAAAGATAATAAAGTTATAGGTATTTTATATGTAGGTTATAACTATACAAAAAGTTTTAATGAATATACAAAAAGACTTTTAAAAAAAGTTATTGGTAAAACTGGATATGTTTATATATTAAGTACAAAAGCAAAAACAAAAGGAAACTTTGTTTTACACCCTGTACATAAAAAGAATGTTAATATTTTTGATATAAATAAAGATGAAAGATTAAAAGATTTATTTGCTTCTAAAAAAGGCTCAATTTCTTATAATGTAGTTGATAAACAAACTGGTGAGAAAAAAGAGAAAATGATTATTTTTGAAGATTATGAACCAAGAAACTGGAAAATTGTAATTGGTACAAATAAAGATGAATTTTTAGAAGAGAGTACAAACTTTACAATCATTCTTGCAGTACTAAGTCTTATCTCAATTATTTTAATTATTATTCTAATCTTTATAATTGTAAGAAAATTAGTAGTAAATCCACTTCACAATTTACAAGTAGGACTAAATGATTTCTTTGCTTTCTTAAATGGAGAAAAAGAAGAGACACACACAATAAAAGTTTCATCAAATGATGAAATAGGAATGATGTCTAAAGTAATAAATGAAAATATCGAAAAAACAAAAGAAAATATAAAAATAGACAATCTACTTATTCAAGATACAGTTCAAGTTGCAAACTCTGTAAACAAAGGTATTTTAGATAAAAGAATTACTAAATCTTCTAATAATAGTAGATTAAATGAACTAAAAGATGTAGTTAATAAAATGTTAGAGAATATTACATATCACATAGATAATGTTGAAGCTTTATTAAACTCATTTACAAATTATGACTATACAAAAAGATTAGAGATAAAACAAGTAGAAGCACAAATTAAAAAACTATATGAAAATAGTAATATTTTAGGTGAATCTGCAACTAATATGTTGAAACAAAACTTATCAAATGGAAAAGAGCTTCAAACTAGTTCAAATGAACTAAATGAAATTATTTCAAATTTAAGTAACAGTTCAAATGAACAAGCAGCTTCTCTTGAAGAAACAGCAGCTTCTCTTGAAGAAGTTACTTCAACTATGAAAAACTCTCAACAAGCAATGGAAAAAATGAGAAATAATTCTCAAACACTATCAAATGAAGTTACAACTGGTGAAAAACTAGCTGCTAATACATCAAATGCAATGGATGAGATAAACGAACAAACACAAGCAATTGCAGAAGCTATTACAATAATTGACCAAATTGCTTTCCAAACAAATATTCTTTCACTAAATGCAGCAGTTGAAGCAGCAACGGCTGGTGAAGCTGGAAAAGGATTTGCAGTTGTAGCAGCTGAAGTTAGAAATCTTGCTAATAGAAGTGGTGAAGCAGCAAATCAGATTAAAGCAATTGTAGAAAATGCAACAATAAAATCAAATGAAGGTAAAGAAATATCTGCTCAAATGATTGAAGGTTATGAAAAACTAAGAGAAAATATAAAAGAGACAACTGAAATTATAAGTCAAGTAACAAGCACGGCAAATGAGCAATTAAAAGGAATTGAACAAATAAACCATGCAGTTAATGACTTAGATAAAATAACTCAAAATAATGCAAATGTTGCAAGACAAGCATCAGATATTTCTAAAAATACAAATAAAATTGCCAATTTAATAGTTGACGAAGCTCAAAAAGCAAAATTTTAATTTAGATTAAAACAGATTTTTCTGTTTTAATCATTATTCTTTCAATATTTATATAGTAAAATTAAGAAAAATCCAAAGAGAAAAAAATTGAAACAATATTTGATTACTGATCCAAAGTACTATTCAGATAATACAACACTATTTAGAAAAAATTTAACACGAGTTTTAAAAAATCATCACATTGACATTGCATGCTTTAGAGATAAAATATCATCTAACTATGAAGAGTTAGCAGAGGTTTTCATAGAAGTATGTAATGAATTTAATATAGAAACAACACTTATTAATTCTCATATTAATTTAGCAAAAAAATTAAATGCAACAGGTGTTCATTTAACCTCTACACAATTTAATGAAATAAAAGAAGCAAAAGACAATGACCTTTATACAATAATCTCTTGTCATAACTATACAGATATAGAAAAAGCTCAAAGTTGCCATGCAAATTGTGTAACTTACTCTCCAATTTTTGAAGTAGCAAATAAAGGTGAACCAAAAGGAATAAATAAATTAAAAGAGGCAATAAGAATATTTGAAGATATCGATATTATAGCTTTAGGTGGAATAACATCAAATGAGGACTTAAAAAAAGTTGCCCATGCAAAACCATACGGTTTTGCATCTATTAGATACTTTATATAACTTCTTTTAAAATAAACTCATTAGGCTTTAAATAGAGTAGAAATCCTTTTACTCTATTTGTTTGCATTATCTCTTTTATAGCATTTACATAGTTATTTACTTGAACTTCGTGTTCAACCATTTGCTCTTTTGTAGTTTTATAATCAAAAATATAATAATCATCACCCTTTTGTACAAATAAATCAATAATTTTTATTTCACCATTATATATAATTGATTGTTCACTTGTAAAAGAAGAGTCTTTTATCAAATCTTGAAAAGTTTTATTTTCTAACATATAAGATATTCTAGTCTCAATTTTTGTAAAATCCTCTTCACTTAGATATTGAGAATATTTATATCTTGCAAAATCTATTGATTTTTTTAAGCTATTTGGAGTAAAGTTTGCTAACATTTCTAAGCTATAATGAGTTGCTAAACCAAAATATCTATTATATAAAGAATCTGAATAATCTTTTTCATCATCTTCATCTGTTTTTATAATATTATCTTGTTTACCTAAATTTAGTGGAATATAATTTACTTTTTCAGTCTTTTCATAATTAATTGATTTATTAGTACTAGGTAAGATATTTCCTATTGTTAAACTACTTATACTTAAGATATCAAAAACTGAACTTTTTTGTTTTTTAAAGATTATTAAATTCTTTTTTGCTCTTGTTAAAGCAACATACAAAATATTTAGTTCATCATCATAAGTCAATGCCTTTTCTTTTTTTAGGGCATTTTTATAGCTCTCATTGTAGTACTCTAAATCTTTTATTTTATAATAAATATTTTTTAAAAATACCTCATCATACTCAAAAAGAAGTGAACTTTTATCAACTGTTTTTCTTTTTATTCTATCTAATAATAAAACAGTATGAAACTCTAAACCTTTTGATTTAAAAATAGTTAAAATCTGAAGTCCCGTTTGTTCACTATTTTCCATAGAGGCTTCTAATTTATCTATTTCAAATACAAAATCAACAATTGTTTCAAAACTATAACTCTCTTCTATTAGTTTTATTATATTTTCATCCATAAGATTTAATGTATTTGCAATTGTTTTTATTATTTGTTGTATGTTATTTTTATATAAATCAATAGTTAAATTAAGTTCACTTGCAGGAGCTTTTCCTATTAGTGCATTTACATTCTCTTTGTAAATATCCTCTTTAAAATATAGATATTTAATCATATTTATAATAGCTTTTACATTCTCTTGATTAATTAATTTTGATGTCATTTCAGTTGTTATTTTTAACTTTGGAAATTTTAAAGTCAAATATGAATACAAAGATAATACATCTGAGTTAGTATAAGTTAAAATTGCTATTTCATTACTATTAACACCATTTTGTATTAAAGTTGCTATTTTTGCAGCGATTGTTTTAAACTTATCATCCTCTTCAATTAAAGCTTCATCTTCTACAACCTCAACATATCCATCTTTATTTATAGATAATTGGTCATGGTACTCATAATTTGTAAGAGGTGTATATAAAGAGTTTACATAATTTACTATATTTTCACAAGACCTATAATTTGTGTTTAGTACTTCTACTTCAATTAAAGGATTACTATTAGCTACATAATCAAATAGTTCTCTTTTTCCACCTCTAAATCTATATATAGATTGTTTTGTATCTCCCACATAAAAGAAAGATTTGAACTTCTCATTACTTCCTGATAATATCTCATCAATTAATGGTTGCAATATTTTATACTGTAAAAGTGAAGTATCTTGAAACTCATCAATTAATATATGAGAATACTTAGAATCAAGTCTAAAATATAAAAACTCTTTATCTATTTTTGTAGTCAATAGTTCATATACTAAGTTTGAAATATCATTAAACTCTAAATAATTTTTGACTTTATTGTATGAGTTTTTAAAAGCTTTAAATGTATGAAAAAGTTCAAATAGTTTATTTAAAGAGTATGCACTTCTTAATTTATAATATTTTGATAACTCCTCTTTTAATTTAAAAAAGTGTGAGTTCATTGTATCATCAGCAAACTTTTTAAAATAGTTATAATCATTTGCACTATCTTTTGTAAGCCAAGTTCTTCCTATTAAATCATCAAATGTTTCAAAAGCAACTGCATTTTTTGCTGCATTTGAAGCACTACTTGTATTTAATACAATCTCTTTTATTTTAAAAGCATATTTTAAAACTTCTTGCTTTTGTAATGGTATTAATGAAGATTCAACATTTACTACTTTAATATCTTCATTTTTTTCTAAAAGTAATTTAAATAAATCAAATAATGAATTAAATTTTTTATTTTCATACCATGAGAATTCGATTAGTTTTTCAAATTTTTCTAAATCTAATGATTGTAAAAACTTGTAACTTAAAGTATCAATATCATCCTCTTTTATATCAAAATCATCACTTATTCCAACATATCCACAAAACTCTCTTAATATTTTATTTACAAATTTATCAATTGTAAAAATTGATAGTGTTGCATTTACAAACTTCTTTACTAATAGATGTTTTTTACCTAATATCTGCTCTTTGGAAAGACCTGATTGAATCTGTATTGCATTTAAATATGCTTCGTCATCTCCCAATGTTTGAAGTGTTTTATAGATTCTTTCACTCATCTCATTTGCAGCTTTATTTGTAAATGTAAGAGTTAGTATTTCACTTGGATTTGCATCTTTTAATAAAAGAGATATATACCTTACTGTTAGTGCAAAAGTTTTACCACTTCCTGCACTTGCTTTTAATGCTAAAAATTGTTTCATAAATGAATGATACAAAAGAATTATTAAAATTTGCAATGTCATTATTTTTAAGATTTCCTTAGTTTTATTTTATTAATGTTATTATTGTGTTATTATTAAGGTAAAAGATTTGGGGAAATTATATGCGCACTAAAAATAAAATTATATTTCTTGTAATATTCATTACATTTTCCATGTTTGTTTTATTAATTGCCAATCTAATTTATAACTTTAGAGATTATGGTGTTAAAAATATTGATGATAAAGCACATGTACTTGCTAAAACTATTGAACATTCCTTAACTTCCCAAATGGTTACAGGAGTTATCGAAAATAGAGAACTATTCTTAAGTCAATTGGAAGATTTACCAAATATTGATAAGATTTGGCTAAGTAGAGGCAAAGATGTTGTTGAGATGTTTGGTATTGGATTTAACAATGAAATAGCAAGAGACGATATTGATAAAGAGGTTTTAAAAACTGGAAATATAAAAAGAGTAATTAGTGAAAATATTTTTTCAAAAAGTCATTATAGAATTACTATTCCTTATAAAGCTTCAACTCAAGGTAAAATCAATTGTATGCAATGCCATACAAATGCAAAAGAAGGTGATACTTTAGGTGCAATTACAATTACAATGTCAATTGATGATTCTAAAGAAGTAGGTATTACTACTGTTGCTCATGCAGCAATTATTGCTTTAGTATTAATGGTTATTATTATTTTCTTAATTAATATGCTTATCTCTCCATTTTTAAGTGTATTTGATGAGATAAAAAGAGTTATGAGTAAAGCACAAGATGGTGATTATTCGCAAAGAATAGATAATCCAGAAGGTAAAGAATCAAAAGATGTTGCTTCATGGATTAATGGATTACTTGAAAAATTAGAGAGTTCTTTAGATGCAATGGATTCTAAAATATCAGTTTTCCTAACAGAAAATAGTGTTGATGAAGAAGACCATTTAATTAATGTAAAAAATACTGTTGATAGATTATCTGATGTTTATAGATTTAGAAAAACTATCGAGTATGATGATACTCTTGAAGAGGTATATTCAAGACTTGCACATGTATTTAAAGAACAATTAGGTTTAAAAGATTTCAACTTCTTTGAATCAGATACAATTCACAATAAGATAAATGTAGTGTATGTAGAAAATCAATTGTATTGTGATATTACACAAATGGGTTGTAGAGCAGATAGAACAAATACAATAATTGACTCAACACAATTTGAAAATGTATGCTCTGCATGTACAAAATGTAAAGAGACTAACTATTTTTGTGTTCCTTACTCTATATCTAATGAACTAGATTTAATTGTATCAATTTATACAAATAAAGAGGAAGAGACAAGAAGAATTAGAGAACTTATTCCATATATTAAGGATTATATTGATACTGCTAAAACAGTTATTGTAAGTAAAAAACTTATGAATATTCTTGAATTAAATGCAAGAACTGACCCTTTAACAGGACTTTATAATAGAAAATATTTAGAAGATTCAATTGATAAAATTACAGCACAAGCAACAAGGGCAAACATCAAATATGGTGTATTAATGGTAGATATTGACCACTTCAAAAAAGTAAATGATACTTATGGACATGATGTTGGAGATAATGCAATTAAAATAGTTGCTGAAACATTAACTGAAAATACAAGAGAGTCAGATATTGTTATTAGATTTGGTGGCGAAGAGTTTATTGTTTTACTTTATAATTGTGACGAGCAAGCAGTTGAAAAATTATCTTTAAAAATAAAAGAGGCTTTTGCACTTAAAAAAATACCAGCTGGGAATACAACAATTAGTAAAACTATGAGTGTTGGTACAAGTATGTATCCAAAAGATAATGACAATGTAAAAAATTGTATTAAATACGCTGACTTAGCTTTATATGAAGCAAAAGAGACAGGAAGAAACAAAGTAGTAGCCTTTCACGAAGAATTATTAAAGAAGTAGACTCACCTACTTCTTCTCACCTATTAAGCATCTTTTAGCTATAATGCACATCTTAAAATAATCCTAGGAAATATTATGCATAAAAAACAACATAAAGTTCAAGTGTTGCTGGATGCAATACCTCATATTAAAAAATTTTATGGAAAAACAATAGTTATTAAATATGGTGGTTCTGCACAAACTAGTCCTGATTTACAAGCAAAATTTGCAGAAGATATAGTATTATTAAAATTAGTAGGTATGAATCCAATCATTGTTCATGGTGGTGGAGCTAAAATCTCTGATCTTCTAGAAAAGTTAGGAATACCAACTGAATTTGTAAATGGGCATAGAGTAACAAGTCAAGAAACTATGAGAATTGTTGAGATGGTTCTTAGTGGTGATATAAATAAAAATATCACTTCATTACTAAATCACCATGGCGCAAAAGCTATTGGTATTTCAGGTAAAGATTCATCAATAATAAATGCAAAACCTAAAGAAGATGGGAAATTTGGTTTTACAGGTGTTGTTACAAAAGTAAACGGTGAACTTATTAACAACCTAGTAAAACAAGGTTATATTCCAGTAATCGCACCAATTGCAGATAGTGATAAACCAAACCATCCAGGATATAATATAAATGCAGATGTTGCAGCAAGTAAAGTTGCAATTGCAGTAAATGCCCAAAAAGTACTTTTCCTAACAGATACAAAAGGTGTACTTGATAAAGAGGGAAATCTACTTAATTCATTAGATAAAGAAGATGTTGAGAATCTAAAAGAAGATGGAACAATTGCAGGTGGAATGATTCCTAAAGTTGATTCTTGTATTGATGCTATTTATAATGGAGTGAATAAAGCACACATTATTGATGGTAGAGTTGAACACTCAATTTTACTAGAGCTTTTTACTAGTGATGGTGTTGGTACTCAATTTCTTAGAAAAGATGGGAAAAACAACGGAATTGACATAGAAAAATTATTAAAAGAAATATAGAGGGAAATTTAATGAATTTTATAGAAACAAGAGGAAATGATGGTGTTAAACCTTCAGAAGTAAGTTTTAGTGAAGCAATACTAAATCCTAGTGCTTCATTTGGAGGTTTATATGTTCCAAAAGAGTTACCTAAATTAGAAGAAAACTTTATTCAAAAACATTTAGATAAAAACTACAAAAAACTTGCATATGATATTTTAAAAGCTTTTGAAATTGATATAAGTGATGAAGATATTGATGATGCGTTATCTTTATATGATAATTTTGATGATGCTAAAAATCCATGCCCAGTTGTAAAAGTAAAAGAAGATTTATTTGTACATGAGCAATATCATGGACCAACAAGAGCATTTAAAGATATGGCATTACAACCTTTTGGATCAATTTTAAGTTCAATTGCAAAAAAAAGAGATGAGAAATATCTAATTTTAGCAGCAACAAGTGGTGACACAGGTCCAGCTGCACTAAATACTTTCAAAAACAAAGAGAATATAAAGATAGCTTGTATGTATCCAGATGGTGGAACTTCAGATGTACAAAGATTGCAAATGGTTTGCGAAGATGGAGAAAATCAAAAAGTTATTGGAATAAAAGGTAACTTTGATGATGCTCAAACTGCGTTAAAAAATCTTTTAAACTCACAATCTTTTAAAAAAGAGTTAGAAAATGATGGAATAAAACTAAGTGCAGCAAACTCTGTTAACTTTGGTAGAATTATTTTCCAAATAATATATCACTTCCACTCTTACTTAGAGTTAATTAGACAAAATGAGATTAAAAACAATGATAAAATTTATTTAGTAGTTCCAAGTGGGAATTTTGGTAACGTACTTGGTGCTTACTATGCTAAGAAAATGGGGTTACCAATCGAAAAGCTTCTTGTTGCATCTAATGAAAATAATATCTTAACAGAATGGATAAATACAGGTGTATATGATATTAGAGATAAGCAACTAGTTCTTACTAAATCTCCTGCAATGGATATATTAAAATCTTCAAATATCGAAAGAGTTATGTATGATTTATTCGGTGCAAAAAGAACTAAAGAACTTTTTGATGATTTAGCAAAAGATAATATTTTTACATTAACAAATGAAGAAAAACAACTACTTCAATCTGAATTTTCAGCTATAAACTCAGATGATAGTTATGGCGCTGTAAAAATTAAAGAGTTTTTAGATAATGGTTACTTAATGGACCCACATACGGCTACTTGTCTAAAAGCGTATGAAAATTTAAAAGAAAAAGATTTAAAAACAGTAATTTACTCTACTGCTGAATGGACAAAATTCTCACCAACTGTATTAAATGCATTAAGACAAGATGATACAAAATATAGTGATAAAGAGGCTTTAGAAGAGATTGCATATAAATATAATGCAATTTTACCAAACAACATTAAAAAGTTATTTACTTCAGAAATTATTCACAACACTATCATAAACAAAGAAAACATTGAAGAAGAGATTGTAAAATTTATTAGAGAGAAATAACCTCTCTAATAACAAAATCTTATATTTTGATGTATCTATTTTTCTCATATGTGGCACAAAATGACACAAAAGTGAACTTTATTGACTTATGTCATAGCAATTTAAGAAAATTCTCAATATAATAGCTAGATTTTATTTTAAAATAAGGAAGATATATGTCTAACGAAACAAATAGACGAGATTTTCTTGGGTATACATTTGCTGCAGTTGCTGCAGTTGGTGGTGCTGCTTCTTTAGTTGGAATGAAGAAAGCATGGGATCCACTTCCAAGTGTATTATCTAGCGGATTTACTGAATTTGATTTAAGTACAGTAAAAGCTGGTCATCCAAGTACAATCATGTGGAGAGGAAAACCCGTATTTATACTTAAAAAAACTGCTGATATGCAACCTAATAAAAGAGACTTAATTATTAACGGTGATAGATATACAATTGCAATTGGATTATGTACTCACCTAGGATGTATTCCTGCTTGGAAAAAAACAAAATGGAAATGTCCATGTCACGGTGGCGAGTTCAATGCCAGCGGTGAAGAAATTTTTGGTCCACCACCAAGACCTCTTGACTTACCTCCATTTAGTATTTCTGGTACTAAAATTGTTCTAGGTGAAGAAGGTCCTGAGTATAAAAAAATCGCTGCTGCGATTAAGGCATAAGGAGTTAAGCAATGGCAAAATTTACTAAAGCAAACTCTGTAGGTGAGTGGTTAGATCAAAGATTAAATACTACTACGCTTAACAAAGTTTTAATGACTGAGTATTGGATTCCAAAAGATATTAACTTCTTATGGGCAATGGGTGTATTATTAGCTACAACATTTGGAATTTTAGTAATTTCTGGA
The DNA here is from genome assembly GCF_004116725.1 of Arcobacter sp. CECT 8986. Taxonomy (NCBI): domain Bacteria; kingdom Pseudomonadati; phylum Campylobacterota; class Epsilonproteobacteria; order Campylobacterales; family Arcobacteraceae; genus Arcobacter; species Arcobacter sp. CECT 8986. The sequence goes on from NZ_PDKG01000004.1 coordinate 212,842, forward strand.
ATTTTCTTAATGATGTATTACAAACCAGATGTAAACTTAGCATTTGATTCTGTTAACTATACAATTATGCAAGAAGTTGCATACGGTTGGTTATTTAGACATATGCATGGTGTTGCTGCATCAGTTGTATTCTTAATTATTTATATACATATGTTTACTGGTATCTATTATGGTTCTTATAAACAAGGTAGAGAAATGATTTGGATTTCGGGTATGTTACTATTTGTAGTATTTAGTGCTGCTGGATTCTCTGGATATATGTTACCATGGGGACAAATGTCTTACTGGGCTGCAATGGTTATTACTAACCTTTTTGGTGGTATCCCATTTATTGGTCCTGATTTAGTTGTATGGATTAGAGGTGACTTTAACGTTGCTGATGCTACATTAACTAGATTCTTTATGTTACATGTATTCTTATTACCAATTGTTATTATGGCATTAATTGCATTCCACTTTTATACATTAAGAATTCCTCACGTTAATAATCAAGACTCTGAAGAACTTGATTTTGATGCTGAAGCTGAAAAATATTTAAGTGGTAATAAAAAAGAATCAAAAGTTATTCCATTCTGGCCTATCTTTATTTCTAAAGATTTAGCTGTACTTGGTATTTTCTTATTATTCTATTTTTACTTAGTATTCTTCCATTATGAATTTGCAATGGACCCAGTTAACTTTGATCCAGCTGATAATATGGCTACACCACCACACATTTATCCTGAGTGGTATTTCTTATGGTCATATGAAGTATTAAGAGGTTTCTTCTTTGATATTGGACCTATGAAGGCGTTTGATATTGGACTAGCAGCATTTGGTTTTGCTAATGCTATTTTCCTATTCTTACCATTCTTAGATAGAGACACAAAAATTTTACCAGCACATAAAAGACCAGGATTTTTCGTTTGGTTCTGGATATTAATGGCAGACTTAATTGTATTAACTATTTGGGGTAAATTACCTCCAACAGGTGCAAATGCATGGGTTGGATTTGTAGCAGCTACACTATTTATTGTACTGTTTATCCTATTACCAGTTATTTCAAAAATTGATGCTAAAAAGAGAGGTGAGTAATGAGAGAATTAAAAATACTTGTGGTAGTGGTAGCACTAACACTTATTACTTACTGGGGTGTTGAACCATTTGCACATTCACAAATGCATCCTCATGTAGATCCTGCAAATTATGATTTTGCACAAGCTGATAAAGTAACTGCAAAAGAACAAGTTGAAGAGAAAAAAGTAGCTTTAGAAGAAGCAGAAGCTAAAGCTAAAGAGACTGGTGATGAGAAAGTAACTCATATACCAAAAAGTGAATACAACGAAGCTGTTAAATTCCAAAAAACAATTGATGATTTTTGGGCTTCAAACAAAGAAGCTTTAGCTTTAACAGGTAATGCAACAAATGGTGCAACTTTAGTACAATCAAACTGTACTGCTTGTCACTCAATTAAAAAAGAGGGATTCCCTCCTGTAATGGATGATGCAAGTTCAGCTGCTGCTTATGGTGTAGTTCCACCAGATTTAAGTACTGCGGGTAAACTTTACTCTAAAGAGTATTTAGTTGGATTTATTAAAGAACCAACTTTAGCTTCAAAAGTTTCACATAAATTTGTTGATGGTAGAGTTCACCCAATGCCTTCTTACTCTTGGATGCAACCACAAGAGATTGCAGATATGGTAGCATATTTACAATCAATTGCACCAGATAAAATGACAGATAAAGAAGTATTCCAAAATGCTTGTCAAAGATGTCATAGTATTAAATATGGAGATATGAAAGGTGGTTCAATGGCTGCGCATACTCCAGAAGCTAGTATTAAAGCATATATGGGGAAAGTTCCACCAGATTTATCACAATATATTAGAAGTAGAGGTGCTCAATATTTACACGAATTTATTAATGACCCTCAAAAACACTTAGAAGGTACTGCAATGCCTAGAGTTGGTCTAACTAAAGAATCTGAAGTAAAAGTTATCTCTTACTTAGAAAAAGTTGGTGACTCTAAAAAAGAACAAAGAGAAGAATTAGGACCTAAATTCTTAATTTATCTTGTAATCTTTGCAATCTTTGCATGGTTATGGAAAGCAAGTAGATGGAGAGATGTTCACTAAGAACATTTAACCACTACAAATAAAAAGGGAAGATATTTTATCTTCCCTTTTTTTATGCCAATAATTGTGTCAATTTGAAAACTATTTTATATTTATTATCTGTTAATAACTTATTTTTATATTCTTAAGTAATCTTTAATATCTCAAAGTGTAACATTTTTGTAACTTAATTAAAAGGAATGAGATGAGATTAGGAAAATTGGTATTAGCATGTACATTATTTATTACTGCTGCAACTGCACAAGATGTAATGCAAAAATCAATGTCAACTATGGAACAAGGTATGACACAAATTCAACAAGGTTTTTTAAATAACAATATTGAGTTAATTAAAAGTGGGACAAAACTTGTTAAAGAAGGGAACAAACTTTTCTTAGATAAAGATGTAATTGAAAAATATTTACCAAAAGAGAAAAAACATATGGTAAATGTTGCTGAAAATACATCTAAAAGAATTGCTCTTGATATAAATGTATTAGAATTAAATATTGAAAACAAAGCTTATTTAAATGCTGCAAATGCATATTCTGATATGTTAAATGCCTGTTCTAGATGCCACTCTATTGTTAGAAGTTGGTAAGAATATTTAAAAGATAGATTTTCTATCTTTTAAATTAATATTTTTGAAGCTACTGCTGTTACAGCTGTTTGAGATTTTAAAATAAGAGGTGTATTAAAACCTACAATTTTTTCTTTATTGAAATTTTCTACCTCAGCTTTAGAAAATCCACCCTCACAACCAATAATAACTATTTTGATTTCACTTTTACACTCTTCAATATTTTTATTTGAGAAGTTAATCATAAAGGAATCTGGATTTGCTTTTATAAATTCATCTAAACTTGAAGCCATTTCTAATTTTATATAAGAGCTTCTTCCACATTGTTGAGAAGAGTTGATTAATATTTTTTCCATTTTTTCAATATTTAATTTGAAATTATTTTGAGAATAATCACATGGAATAAATGTAATTTTTTCAACACCTAATTCATTTAAATATGGTAACTCTTTTTCGATTGTTTTAGGGTCAACAATACACCAACCAATATGTAATTTATTATTAACTTCAACTATTTTTTCTTCAGATGATTTAAGATTTAAAATAGCACTTCTTTTGTCAATAAGAGTAATCTCATAAAAATATAAAAAACTATCTTCTAAATTTCTAAAAGCTAAAATATCCCCTACTTTATGTCTTCTTGCTTTTATTATGTGCTTATAGTTTTCATTTTCTATTTTAAGAACATCACTTTTTGCTAAACTATCATATGTAAATTGCATCTACATTACCCTTACTAATAAAAATACTGCAACTAATACTGCAAGCTCAATTTTATATATTTTTTTTGCATAAGCTCTAAATTCATTTTGTAGATTTTCATCTGAAGATTTAATCACTCTCATTTTTTTATATCTTTTTATCTCAATAACCATCAAGAAAATTGATGCAGGTATCATTAATATAACTTTTAAACTAAAAGAGTGTGCATATGCTGCAATAATTGCTCCACTATACATTATAACTGCATTTGTTAAGTGATAAAGAGGTGTCATAAATTTTAATCTTCTTGCTAACTTCATAAAATCATCTACACTTATAACACTATAAAAATTAAATAGCATAATTATAATAAATAGATAAATAGCATAAATATGAGCAGTTAATGCTTCGTGCATAATTTCCATGTTTATCTCACTTTTAAAAAATTTTGGTATTATAGCAAACTTGTCATAAGGTATTAGTAAAGGAAATTAATGGCTTTAAATATTAAAGATACATTAAAAATTATAGAGAATTTACATCCAAATTTAGACTTTGAAATTATTCCAATTGAAGAAACAATCAATAGAATTAGTGCTGAGGATATATTTGCAAATTCGGCACTTCCAAAGTTTGCTAATTCGGCAATGGATGGGTATGCTATATTATTTAATGATAAAAACAGTGAATTAGATGTAATTGATACAGTTTTTGCAGGTGATAATAAAAATATTACTTTAAATAAAAATACTTGTGTAAAAATAATGACTGGAGCAAAAATTCCCTCTAATGCAACAGCTATAATACCTAAAGAAGAGACAAAACAATTAGACAACAATAAAATAAAAGTAAAAAATAAAATAAAAGTAAAAGAGTTTCAACATATAAAATTTATTGGTGAAGATATAAGTTTAAATGAAAAACTTATAAATATTGGGGATAGAATAAATTTTTCTAAAATCACCCTACTATCTTCTCAAGGAATTTCTCATTTAAAAGTTTATAAAAAACCTAAAATTGCAGTTTTTGCATCGGGTGAAGAGTTAAAACTTCATTATGAAAAAATTGAAGACTATCAAATATATAATTCTAATACTCCAACCTTTATTGCAAGAGCTAAAGAGTTAGGTTGTGAAGTAACTTTTATGGGACAAGCAAAAGATAGTGTAGAATCAATAAAAGAGTTAATAAATAACTCTTTAAATGCTGATTTAATTATCACATCTGGTGGAGTTAGCGTTGGGGATGCAGACTTTACAAAAGAGGCTTTTCAAACTCTTGATTTTGATACTATAATTGATGGAATTATGATAAAACCAGGTAAGCCAACTATATTTGGTAAAATTAAAAATACATATATTTTAAACTTACCAGGGAATCCTTTGGCATCTGCTTTGATATTTGAACTTTTTGGACGATTAATTGTTCAAAAACTAATTGGTTCAAAGAATCTATTTCATAATTTTATTTTAGGAAAGTTATCAGATGAACTTGAGATAAAAAAAGGAAGAGTTTCAATTATTCCAGGATTTTTTGATGGTGAATATTTTCACGTAATTGAAAAAAGAAGTCCAGGAATGGTAAATGTACTTAGTAAAGCTAATAGCATGATAGTTTTAGATGAAAAAGTTGAAAAACTACCAAAAGATTATATGCTTAAAATCTTGCCTATAAATTGGAAATTTTTTACTGATAAGAAAAAGGATTTTATAACAAAATGAAAAAAGCAGTTTGTATATTAAGTGGAGGGATGGACTCTACATTAGCATCATATATAGCCAAAAATGAAGGTTATGAAATTATTGCTGTTCATTTTAATTATGGACAAAGAACAGAAAAAAGAGAGCTAAAAGCATTTAGAGATATTTGTAAAGATTTATATATTAAAGAAAAATATGAGATTGATATTCCATTTTTTACACAAATAGGAGCAAGTGCTTTAACAGATAAAAGTATTGATGTACCTGTTGATGGAGTTGAAGCTGGTGTTCCTATTACATATGTACCTTTTAGAAATGGTATTTTTCTATCTATTGCAACTGCAATTGCAGAAAAAGAGAATGCAAGTGCTTTATATATAGGTGTAGTTGAAGAGGATAGTTCTGGGTATCCTGACTGTACTGATGAATTTATAAAATCTATAAATCATAGTATTAATACAGGAACAAAAGATACAACAAATATAGAGATAAAGACACCTCTTGTTCATCTATTAAAAAGTGAAATTGTATTAAAAGCAATGGAACTAAATGTACCTTTAGAATTAACTTGGTCTTGCTATAAAGAAGAGGAAGAAGCTTGTGGTGTTTGTGATAGTTGTAGATTAAGACTAAATGGTTTTGAAAAAGCAAATAGTAAAGATAAAATACCATATAAGGCAAAATAATGCATTGGAAAATTTCAAAAGAGTTTGATTTTTGTTATGGACATAGAGTTTGGTCTCAAACTCTAAATACAGAATTTTCTCTTGATGGATGTTTGAAGTGTAGACACTTACATGGACACCAAGGTAAAATAATTGTATATTTAGAATCTGAACAATTAAACAATGGTATGGTTACAGATTTTAAACATTTAAATTGGTTCAAACAATTTTTAGATGATGCACTTGATCATAAATTTATTCTTGATATCAATGACCCACTATTTGATACTTTACTTCCAAATGTAAAAAAAGAGTCTTTAATTAAATTTGATGAAGGTTATTATTTAGTGGATTTAACACAATTTAATGATGAACAAACTCATATGATAGAGTTATATGAAGGTTATGTTATTGTTGATTTTGTACCAACTAGTGAAAACTTATCAGCTTGGTTTTTAAAAATAGTTCAAAATAAAATGAAAAAATTAAATATAAAAGTATCTCATGTTGAGTTTTTAGAAACTCCAAAAAGTAAAAGTACTTTTTATGCTTGAAGTAAATGAGATATTTGGACCAACAATACAAGGGGAAGGTAAAAGAGTAGGAACTTCTTCTGTATTTATTAGATTTGGTAAATGTAATTTTAGATGTGAAGGTTTTGCAGTAGAGTATGAAACACCAAGTGGAATAAAAAAGTGTGCCTGTGATTCATATTATGCAGTTGATCCAGCTTTTAAAGACCAGTGGCTTACATTCTCTTCATCAAATGATTTAATAAAAGAAGTTGAAAAATATCTTCCTTCATATAAATGTGATATTGTTATTACAGGAGGAGAGCCTCTTTTATATTGGAAAAATGAAGAGTTTCAAAAACTATTAAAATATTATATAGAAAATGGTTATAAGGTTACAATAGAGACAAATGCATCTTTAAATATTGATATTACTCAAGATTACCAAAAAGAGATTCTTTTTTCAATGAGTGTGAAATTAAGTAATTCATTGGAGCCTTTAAGAAAAAGAGTAAATATAAAAACTCTTACAAATATAATTACAAAATGCGATGACAAATATCTAAAATTTGTAATAAATAAAGATTTTTTAAATGATTCAAAAAAAGAAATTTTTGATATTTTAAAACAAATTCCAGAAGTTGAAGTCTATTTAATGCCAATGGGAGATAACGGAGTTTCAATGCAAGAAAATAGTGAAGCTGTGATTAATTTAGCACTTGAAAATGGCTTTAAATATTGCGATAGATTACACATAAGAGTATGGGATAACAAAAGAGGTGTATAACTAATTTATCACCTCACTATTTTTTTATTTATAAAAATGGTGATATAATTCCACCTAGATGTAAAAGATTTAGATTATTCATCTACATCAACAAAAACTTATAAACAAAGGACTTAAATGAAATTTAGTGGTAAAAATGTATTAGTTACAGGTGCTAGCAGAGGTATTGGAGCACAAATAGCTAAAACATTAGCAACACATGGTTTAAAAGTATGGATAAACTATAGAAGCGGTGCAGATGCAGCAATCAAAATCAAAGAAGAGATTGAAGCTGCTGGAGGATGCGCTGCTGTAATTAAAGCTGATGTTACTTCTGAAGAAGAGTTTACAGCTGCAATAAAAACTGTGGTTGATGCAGATGGAGAACTTTCATACTTAGTAAACAATGCAGGTATTACAAAAGATAAATTAGCATTAAGAATGTCAGTTGAAGATTTTACAGATGTAATTAATGCAAATTTAACTTCTGCTTTTATTGGATGTAAAGGTGCACTAAAAGTTATGGGTAAAAAAAGATTTGGTGCAGTAGTTAACATCTCTTCTATTGTTGGAGAAATGGGAAATCCTGGTCAAACTAATTACTCTGCTTCAAAAGGTGGATTAAATGCAATGACTAAATCTTTTGCAAAAGAAGCAGCTGCTAGAGGTATTAGATATAATGCAGTTACTCCTGGATTTATTCAAACTGATATGACAGATGAATTAAAAGATGAGATTAAGGCTGAATATGAAAGAAATATTCCATTAAGTAGATTTGGGCAACCAAGTGAAATCGCAGATGCAGTAGCATTTTTACTTAGTGATTATTCTTCTTATATTACTGGTGAAATATTAAAAGTTAACGGTGGATTATACGTTTAATATTTTCTAAAAAAATGGTTTAAAAGAATTTTTAAAATCTTTTTGGCTATAATACGATGATAATTTTATAAAAGGAAAAAATATGGCATTATTAGATGATGTAAAAGAAGTAGTAGTAGAGCAACTAGATTGTGATATTGCAGAAATTAAAGAAGATTCTAAATTTATTGAGGATTTAGGTGCAGACTCTTTAGACGTAGTTGAATTAGTTATGGCTTTAGAAGAAAAATTTGATATCGAAATCCCTGATGAAGATGCTGAAGGTATCCAAACAGTTGCTGATGCTATCAAATACATCGAAGAGCACGCATAATTTTAACTTTTAGAATAAAAAGCTAGTATGCTAGCTTTTTATTTAAAATATTAAGTTTTTTATTTGAAAAAATTGAATATTTTAAATAAATTGATTTTAATACAAGAAACGGAGCATAATTAATGAGAAGAGTTGTTGTAACTGGTTTAGGTACTATTAATTCTGTAGGAAATAATGTAGAGGATTCATTCAAAGCTGTAGTAGATGGTGTATGTGGTATTGATACTATTAGTCTATTTGATGCTAGTGAATATCCTGTACAAATAGCAGGTGAAGTAAAAAACTTTGACCCTACAGAAGTTATGGACAAGAAAGATGTAAAAAAAGCTGACAGATTTATTCAATTAGGTATAAAAGCAGCTAATGAAGCTATGAAAGATGCAAAATTCATAGATGATGAAAATAAAAAAGTTGATGACTCTATATCAGAAAGATTTGGGATTATATCTGCATCAGGTATCGGTGGATTAGGAACAATAGAGAAAAACTCAGTTGTTTGTCAAAATAGAGGTCCAAGGAAAATCTCTCCTTTCTTTATTCCATCTTCATTAGTTAATATGTTAGGTGGATTTATTTCAATTGAACATGGATTAAGAGGTCCAAGTTTATCTCATGTTACTGCTTGTGCAGCTTCAACTCATGCACTTGCTGATGGTGTTAAAACAATTGTAACTGGTGGTGCTGATAGAATTTTAGTAGTTGGTGCTGAAAGTGCTATTTGTGGTGCTGGTGTTGGTGGATTTGCATCAATGAAAGCATTATCAACAAGAAATGATGACCCTAAAAAAGCTTCTAGACCATTTGATAAAGATAGAGATGGATTTGTAATGGGAGAAGGAGCTGGTGCACTAGTTCTTGAAACATTAGAGTCTGCACAAGAAAGAGGTGCAAAAATCTATGCTGAAGTTATTGGATTTGGTGAAAGTGCAGATGCAAACCACATCACTGCACCAGTAGTTGATGGTCCATTAAGAGCAATGAAAGCAGCTCTTTCTATGGCTAAAGCTAATGTAGGTGATGATTTAAAAATTGATTATATCAATGCACACGGTACATCTACACCAGTTGGTGATGGAAATGAAGTAAAAGCTATTAAAGAGTTATTTAATAATGATTGCCCTATCGTATCTTCTACAAAAGGTCAAGTTGGACATTGTTTAGGTGCAGCTGGAGCAATTGAAGCAATTTTTACAATAAAAGCTTTAAATGAAGGGATTATCCCTCCAACAATAAATCTTGAGAATCCAGATGAAAACTGCGATTTAGACTTTGTTCCTTTAAAAGGAAGAAAAGCAGAGTTAACTACTGTTATGAGTAACAACTTTGGATTTGGTGGAACAAACGGTTCTGTTATATTCAAAAAGATTTAATACTAACTTACAATCTTAAAAAGAGGATTCTTTCCTCTTTGAAAAAAGGAAAATTTTGGCAACTTATTTAGATTTTGAAGACAAGATAAAACAAATTGAAGAAGACATCTTAGTTGCAAAAAGCCGTTCTGATGAGCCTGCTGTAAGTATACTAGAAAATAAACTTGAAAAAGAAGTACAAAAAACTTTCAAAAATTTAAACGATTATCAAAAACTTCAACTTGCACGTCATCCTGATAGACCATATGCTTTAGATTATATTAGAGGTCTATTAACTGATGCATATGAAATCCATGGTGATAGACATTATGTTGATGACAATGCAATTGTATGTTTTCTAGGTTATATGGGCGAACAAAAAGTAATGGTTATTGGTGAGCAAAAAGGTAGAGGTACTAAAAATAAATTAAAAAGAAACTTCGGTATGCCTAGTCCAGAAGGATATAGAAAAGCTCTAAGATGTGCAAAAATGGCTGAGAAATTCGGTATTCCAATTTTAATGCTAGTAGACACTCCAGGTGCATATCCAGGAATTGGGGCAGAAGAGAGAAATCAAAGTGAAGCAATTGCTAAAAACTTATATGAATTCTCTAATTTAAAAACACCTACTGTTTCAGTTGTTATTGGTGAAGGTGGTTCTGGTGGTGCACTTGCAATTTCAGTTGCAGATAAACTTGCAATGATGAGATACTCAGTATATGCAGTAATCTCACCTGAAGGATGTGCAGCAATTTTATGGAATGACCCAGCTCATGCAGAAACTGCAGCTAACTCTTTAAAAATTACAGCAGAAGCATTAAAAAGTTTAGAACTTATTGATGATGTAATTGAAGAGCCATTAATTGGTGCTCATAAAAGAAAAGAGGATGCTATTCAAGCATTAGGTGATTATTTTTTAAATTCTTTAGCAGAGTTAAGAGAACAAAGTGTTGAAGAAAGATTAAATAAAAGATATGAAAAACTAATGAACTTAGGTAAATTTGAAAGTGATAAAAAGTAGTAAAAACTACTTTTTATTTCCTACTAATCTTCCTACATATTCCCCAGCTAAAAGATGAAAATGTAAATGTGGAACTTCTTGTCCACCATGTTCTCCAATATTTGTAATAATTCTATAACCATCTTTTCTTACATCTAGTTTTTGTGCAACTTCATGAATAAAACTTGTCATTTTTGCCATTAATTCTGGTTCAATAACATCAAATGAATCATAATGTTTTTTTGGAATTATTAGAACATGAACTTTTGCTGCTGGATTAATATCATGAAAGCATAAAAAATCTTCATTTTCATGAACAGTATTATTTGGTATCTCACCATCTACAATTTTACAAAATATACACATATCTATTCCTTTAATTTTTATGATTTTATTATAACCAAACTCTAATAAATTATTATGTATAATCCCTAAAAATTAGAAGATGAATATACTACAGGAGAATATTAAGTGAAAGAATGGATAGAAAAAATTGCTAATGCCAATTCACTTGAAGAATTAGAATCTTTAAGAGTTGAAACGCTTGGGAAAAAGGGTGTTTTAACAGCAGAATTTGCAAAACTAAAAACAATCCCAAATGAAGAAAAGAAAGCCTTTGCTCAAAATCTAAATGAGCAAAAAATTGCAATAACAGAAGCTATTGACAATAAAAAAGTTGTACTTGAAGAAGAAGCACTAAATAAAAAATTAGAAGCTGAGAAAATTGATGTAACAAGATTTAACAATGAAGTTTCTTCAGCTGCAGTACATCCAGTGATAGACACTATGGATAGAATTGTAACATATTTTCAAAACCTTAACTTTGCAGTTGAAGAAGGTCCACTTGTAGAAGATGACTTTCATAATTTTGAAGCTTTAAACTTACCAAAATACCATCCTGCAAGAGATATGCAAGATACATTTTACAACAAAGATTTTACTGTATTAAGAACACATACTTCGCCTGTACAAATTAGAACTATGCTTAAACAAAAGCCACCAATTAGAATGATTGCACCAGGAACAGTATTTAGAAGAGACTTTGATTTAACTCACACACCAATGTTTCACCAAGTTGAAGGATTAGTTGTAGATGATGCAGATAAAGTATCTTTTGCAAATTTAAAACATGTGTTAGTTGAATTTTTACAACATATGTTTGGAGATGTTGAAGTTAGATTTAGACCTTCATTCTTCCCATTTACAGAGCCAAGTGCAGAAGTTGATATTTCATGTGTATTCTGTAAAGGTAAAGGTTGTAGAGTATGTTCACATACAGGTTGGTTAGAAGTACTTGGATGTGGAGTTGTTGATCCAAATGTATTCAAAGCTGTTGGATATGAAAATGTTTCAGGTTATGCTTTTGGTTTAGGAGTAGAAAGATTTGCTATGTTAATTCATAACATAGGTGATTTAAGATCTTTATTTGAGAGTGATTTAAAATTATTAGGACAGTTTAAATGATAGTTACAAGAAAATGGTTAGAAGAATTTATTGATATTTCAAAGATTTCAACTGAAGATATTTGCACAACTTTAAATGCAATTGGATTAGAAGTTGATAGTTTAGAAAAAGTTAGAATTGCTCCTAAAGTAGTAGTTGGAAAAGTATTAGAAAAACAAAAACATCCAGATGCAGATAAATTAAATATTTGCCAAGTTGACATAGGAACACAAACTGTACAAATTGTTTGTGGAGCAAAAAATGTTGATGCAGGTCAATATGTACCAGTTGCAACTGTTGGTTGTAAATTAGGTGAGGACTTTAAAATCAAAAAAGCAAAACTAAGAGGTGTTGAATCAAATGGTATGATTTGTTCTTCTACTGAATTAGGACTTGCAAAACTTAATAATGGAATTTTAGAACTTGATGATTCTATTGGAAAATTAGAAGTTGGAAAAGAACTAAATGAATATCCATTAATAAATGATGATATTATTGAAATAGAACTAACTGCAAACAGAGGCGATTGTTTAAGTATCAATGGTGTTGCAAGAGAGTTAAGTGCATTTTATAATATTCCTATTATTAAAAAAGAAAAAATATTAGATAATAACGAACTAGGTATTGGTCAATTTTTAGAAGTTGAGTGTCAAAGTTCTGTAAATAGTTCTTTAATTTTTAAAGCTATTGATTTTAATGAATTTAAACTACCAGTTTTATATAAAATTAGAGTAGGAATAATTGATAAATTTGAAGAAAATGACATAAGTGATGCTATTTCATATTCAACTCATTGTCATGGAGTTATCTTAAATGCATATGCAAATAAAGATGCAGATAAACTAAATGACTTATCAGTAATTCATGTAAAAAAAGATAAAGATGGATTTGATAATGTATATGGAAAAGAGTTATTAAGTACTGTTTGTGTAGAGCATAAAAAATTAGAAGATGCAAGTGATTGTACTTATATTGTTGAAGCTTCTTATATAAATCCAGAAAAACTATCAAAAAAAGTTTTTGAAACAAAAAGAAAAACTGGTGAAATTTATTATAGAACTTCAAGAGGAAGTGAACCAAATATTAAAGAAGGTATTGATTCTTTCACAACATTTATTTCGAAATTCGGAGCAAAAATATATAATGGTTCTGAAGCATTTGTAGAAGATATTCAACCTAAATATTTAGATATAAATATTGATAAAATCAACTCTATTATTGGTCAAGAGATTCCAAAAGCAGAAATTGAAAATATTTTAACAGCTTTAGGATTTGAAGTAAAAGAGGGATTAAACAATGTATTCTCTATTCAAATACCTTTACACAGACACGATATAAAAAATATGGCTGATGTAACAGAAGAGATAGTAAGAATAGTTGGAATTGATAACATTAAAGCAAAACCTCTTGCGATTCAAGAAGTAAATAGATTTAATCAAACTGCTATTGACTTAATCAAAAAAAATAAAATTAGAAGAAAAGCAATAGAAAATGGTTTCTATGAAACATTAACTTATGTATTTTCAAATAGAGAAAATTTACAAAAATATGGTTTTAAAGTAGTAAAAGAAGAGCTTGATATTTTAAATCCAATTGTAAATGAATTAAATACACTAAGAAGTACTATGCTTTTAAATTTAGTTGAAGCTTGTTCAAATAACTTTAAACAAGGAGTAAGAAGAGCATCTTTTTATGAAATTGGTAAAGTTATAGATGAGAATAGAGAAGAATCAACAAAAATAGCATTTATTTATAGTGGAGCAAAAGAACAAGAGAGTTTTACAAATGCAGGTAAACCTGAGAATATTGACTTCTTTGATTTTGCAAAAAGAGTATTAAACTCAATTGGTAAATTTGATTTAGTTCCAATGGAAAATATGCAAAACAAATTTATTCACCCTTATCAAAATGCACAAGTTATTATTGATGGCAAAGTTGCAGGTTATATTTGTAAACTTCATCCAAGTGTAGCTGATGAGTTTGATTTACCAGATACTTTTATTTCAGAAATTGATTTTGATACAATAAATGATGAATTAATCAAAGTTCATTCAACATCAAAATTCCAAGCTTCAAGAAAAGATTTAAGTATTATTGCACCAAAAGATATGCCATTTTCAAAAATTAAAAATGCAATTAAATCAATCAATGATAATAATATTAAACAATTTAATTTAATTGATATCTATACAGATGAAAAACTTGAAAATAATGAGAGTTTAACAATTAGATTTGTTCTTCAAAATGATGATAAAACATTAGAAGAAGATGATATAACTGCAACAATGAATAAAATATTAGAAAAACTTGACTCTGAATTAAATATCGGATTAAGATAAAAGGAAATAAGTGGAAACATTAAACATAGAAAAACTAAACAAGCCATTTAATATTACAATAGATAATATAAGTAGTGACAAGTCAATATCTCATAGATGTGCAATGTTTTCACTATTTTCAAATAAAACTTCATATATAAAAAATTATTTAACTGCTGAAGATACTTTAAATACACTTAGCATCGTAGAACAACTTGGTGCAAAAGTAAAAAGAGATGGTTCATCAGTTGAAATTACACCAACAGATGAACTATTAGAACCAGATGATGTTTTAGATTGTGGTAATTCAGGAACAGCAATAAGACTTTTTTGTGGTTTACTTGCAAGTATAAATGGAGCTTTTACATTAAGTGGAGATAAGTATTTAAGAGCAAGACCAATGAAAAGAGTAGCTCAGCCACTAAGAGACATCGGTGCAAATATTGATGGAAGAGATAATGGAAATAAAGCTCCTTTATTTATTAGAGGTAATAAACTTAAAGCATTTAAGTACCAATCACCTATAAACTCTGCACAAGTAAAATCTGCTATGATTTTGGCAGCTTTAAAAGCGGAAGATATATGTAAATACAAAGAAGAAGAACTTACAAGAGATCACACAGAAAGAATGTTAAAAGGTATGGGTGCAGATATTTTTACAGATAATGAAGGTTTTATAAATATTAAACCTTTATCTTCTCACTTAGAACCTTTAAATATTACAGTTCCAACTGATCCCTCATCAGCATTTTTCTTTGCTGTTGCTGCTGCAATAAATGAAGGTTCTAAAGTTACAATTAAAAATGTAACTTTAAATCCAACAAGAATTGAAGCATACAAAGTTCTTGAAAAAATGGGTGCAAAAGTTCAATATATAGAAAAAGAGAATATTTATGAACCAATTGGAGATATTATTGTTGAACATAACCAATTAAATGGTGTTGATGTAAGTGAAAATATATCTTGGTTAATTGATGAACTACCTGCTTTGTCAATTGCGATGAGTTTAGCAAAAGGAACTTCAAAAGTTTCAAATGCCCATGAACTTAGAGTAAAAGAGAGTGATAGAATATCTTCTGTTGTTGAAAATTTAAAACTTTGTGGTGTTAATTATAAAGAGTTTGAAGATGGTTACGAAATAACTGGTGGAACAATAAATAAAGCCACTATAAATTCATATGGTGACCATAGAATTGCTATGAGTTTTGCAATTGCTGGAACAGTTTCAAATATGGATATTGAAGATACACAATGTATTCAAACATCATTTCCAAACTTTAAAGATATTCTTAACACACTATATTAAGGAAATATATGCAAGTAAAATTAGCTTCTAGTTATGGTTTTTGTTTTGGTGTAAAAAGAGCTATTAAAATAGCAGAATCATACAAAAACTCAGCAACAATGGGACCTTTAATTCATAATCAAAATGAAATAGATAGATTAAAAGCCAATTTTAATGTTGGATTATATAACTCATTAGAAGAAGTTAAAAAAGAAGATACCGTTATAATTAGAACTCATGGTATTCCAAAAGATGATTTAAAAAATCTGAAAAAAAATAAAGCTGCAAAAGTTATAAATGCTACTTGTCCTTTTGTTACTACTCCTCAACAAATAGTAAAAAAAATGTCTAAAGAAAACTACTCAATTCTTATTTTTGGAGATAGTACTCATCCTGAAGTAAAAGGTGTTAAATCTTATGGTGAAGACCAAGAAGATGTTCATGTTGTAATGAGTGTAAAAGACCTAGATAAACTAGATTTTAAACACGACAAAATTGCAACTGTTGCACAAACAACAAAGAAAAAAGAAGTATATTTAGAAATAGTAAATGCACTTATTTTAAAGAATAAAGAAGTAAGAGTATTTAATACAATTTGTGATGCTACTTTTGAAAATCAAGATGCAGCAAGAGATCTTTCAAAAGAGGTTGATATCATGATAGTAATTGGTGGAAAAAACTCATCAAATACAAAACAACTACAAGCAATATGCTTAGAAAACTGCCCTGATTCTTACCTAATTGAAGATTCAAAAGAGCTAGAAAATGATTGGTTCTTAAATAAAAAACTATGTGGCATAACAGCTGGTGCATCAACGCCAGATTGGATTATTCAAGAAGTTGTAAATAAAATAGAAAAAGTTCACTAGACATTTTGTTTTAAGTCAGTTTTAGATATAATCGTCCCATTTAATAAATAATGGTTAATACGAAGGAATAATATGGGTATCGATGATATTGAAATTGGTGAAGACTTTGACTTTGAGCAAATGCTTAATGAGTCTTTTGAGAATGCTGAAAATAACTCTGTAGTAAATGGTGTAATTGTTGAAATTACTGATGATAGTGCGCTTGTTGATGTTGGTCAAAAAATTGAAGGTAAACTTAACATCTCTGAAATCACTGTAAATGGTGAATTAAAGTACAAAGAAGGTGATACTATCCCTGTAATGTTAATGGGAAATAGAGGTGAAAGACCTGCAATTTCTTATAGAAAAGTTTTACAAAAAGAGAAATTTGATGCATTTGTAGCACAACATAAAGATGATTTAGAAGATGTTACAGTAGAAGGTAAAGTAGTTTCTGTTAAAAACAAAGGTGGTTTCATCGTTGAAGATGAAGATGGATGTGAATACTTTATGCCTATGGCACAATCTTACTTAAAAGTACACGGAGCAATTGGTAAAAAAATTAAAGCAAAAGTTTTAAAAGTAAATGAAAACCAAAACTCTATTATAATCTCAAGAAAAAAACTTATAGAAGAAGCTAAAGCACAAAAAGATACTAAAATAGCTGAGATTTTAGAATCTGGTGAACCTGTAAATGGAACAATCAAAAAAATTACTTCTTATGGTATGTTTGTTGATTTAGGTGGAATTGATGGTTTAGTAAACTACAATGAAATCTCTTACAAAGGTCCAGTTAACCCAGCTAATTATTATGAAGAAGGTGATGAAGTTACTGTTTCTATTTTATCTTATGATAAAGCAAAACAACACTTATCATTATCAATTAAAGCTGCTTTACCAAATCCATGGGAAGAGATTAAAGATCAATTAGAAGTTGGAGATACAATTACTGTTACTGTTTCTAACTTTGAATCATATGGTGCATTTGTAGATTTAGGTAATGACATTGAAGGTTTATTACATATTTCTGAAATCACTTGGAATAAAAACATTAAAAATCCAAAAGAGATTTTAACTTTAGGTGAAGAAGTTAATGTTGAAGTAATTGAACTAGACATTGATAAAAAAAGATTAAGAGTATCTTTAAAAAACCTACAAGAAAAACCTTTTGCTAAATTCATAAAAGAGCACAAAGTTGGTGATATCATCAATGGTAAAGTTGCTACTTTAACTGATTTTGGTGCATTTATCACACTTGGTGAAATTGATGGTTTATTACATAATGAAGAAGCTTCTTGGGAAGGTAACGCAAAATGTAAATCAATCTTCAAAAAAGGTGATGATGTAGAAGTTAAAATAATTAAAATTGATAAAGAAAAAGAAAATATTTCTTTAAGTATCAAAGAGATTACTGATTCTCCTGCTAAAAAATTCCAAGATGAACATAAAATTGGTGATATTATTAAAGGACCAATCAAAGATATTAAAGATTTTGGACTATTCATTAAATTAGAAGATAATTTAGATGGTTTAGTTAGAACTGAAGATTTTGGACCATTAAAAGCTGATGAAATTAAAATTGGTGATGAAATTGAAGCAGTTGTAGTAAATATTGATACTAAGAAAAATAGAGTTAGATTATCAGTTAAAAGATTAGAGATTCAACAAGAAAGAGAAGTTTTAAAAGCTGTTAATGATGATTCTCATATGACTTTAGGTGATTTATTAAAAGATCAAATTAAATAATAAGTTTATAATAGAAAATAAGAGGGATTTGAAAAATGAGTAAACATACAATCGTAGTTTGCGACCATATTCATGAGGATGGTTTAAACATCCTTAAAAATACAGAGGATGTAAATTACGTATATGCCGCTGACATAGATAAAACTGCACTTTTAGATGTAATAAAAGATGCTGATGTAGCAATAACAAGAAGTTCTACAGATGTAGATGAAAAATTTTTAAATGCAGCAGTAAATTTAAAAGCTGTAGTTAGAGCAGGTGTTGGATACGATAATGTTGATATGGAAGGTTGTAGCAAAAGAGGAATTATTGCTATGAACGTTCCTACAGCAAATACAATTGCAGCAGTTGAACTTACAATGGCTCATATGTTATCTTGTATGAGAAAATTCCCTTATGCACACAATCAATTAAAACAAGATAGAATCTGGAAAAGAGAAGATTGGTACGGAAATGAATTATTTGGGAAAAAATTAGGTGTTATTGGTTTTGGTAATATTGGACATAGAGTTGCATTAAGAGCAAAATCTTTTGAGATGGATGTTGTAACTTATGACCCATATATTCCTTCAACTAAAGCAACTGATTTAGGTGTTGAATATACTACAAACTTTGATGATATTTTAGCTTGTGATATTATTACAATACATACACCAAAAAATTCAGAAACTATTGATATGATTGGTGAAAAAGAGATTGCAAAAATGAAAGATGGAGTAATCCTAATTAACTGTGCAAGAGGTGGTCTTTATAATGAAGAAGCTCTTGTTAATGGTTTAAAATCTGGAAAAATTGCAATGGCTGGTATTGATGTATTTAAAAAAGAGCCTGCAACTGATCACCCATTATTAGACTTAGATAATGTAACAGTAACTGCACACTTAGGTGCAAATACAAAAGAATCACAAAAGAAAATTGCTGTTCAAGCAGCACAAAATGCTATTGAATCTGCAAGAGGAAGTTCTTATCCAAATGCGCTTAACTTACCAATTGATGAAAGTAAAATTCCTTCATTTGTAAAACCATATATTGAGTTAACACAAAAAATGGCATTTTTACTTGCGCAAAGTGATAAAAGTGCTATTAGATCTATTAGTATTAGTGCAGAAGGTAAAATTGCTGAATATTTAGAATCTTTATCAACATTTGCTGCAGTTGGAGCACTATCTGTTTCAGGTGGAGAAGAAGTAAACTATGTAAATGCACAGTTCTGGGCAGAAGAAAAAGGTATCAAATTTGAAACTGCTGAACTTGCACACAATAGTGGATATAGCAATAAAGTAATCATTAAAATTACAACTGAAAAAGGTCTAAACACAATTGCTGGTACAGTTTTTGATGAAGACAAACAAAGAATTATAAATATTAATAACTTTGCATTTGATATTGAACCAAAAGGTAATATGATTTTACTTAGAAACTCTGATGTACCAGGTGTAATTGGAGAAGTTGGTAAAGTATTAGGAAATGAAGGTATCAATATTGCTGACTTTAGACTATCTAGAGGTAAAGATGCAGCATTAGCAGTTATTCTTGTAGACGAAAAAATTAAAAATAATGTATTAGAAAAATTAGTTAATTTAGAAGCAGCAATTTCTGTTTCTTATGCTGAAATTTAAGGAGAATTAATGGCAATTTCTATGAGTGAATTAAAAAAGGGATTAAAAATCGAAATCGATGGAATCCCTTACAAAATTACAGAATATCAACATGTTAAACCTGGAAAAGGTGCAGCATTTGTTAGATGTAAAATTAAATCATTTTTAAATGGAAAAGTTATTGAAAAAACTTTTCATGCTGGAGATAAATGTGAAACTCCAGATTTACAGCAAAAAACTATGCAATATCTTTATGATGATGGTGAAATGCTACAATTTATGGATAATACAACATATGAGCAAATTGGTTTAACTTATGACCAAGTTGGTGATACAGAAAAATGGATTATTGATGGAATGAATGTTGATATGATGTTTTATAATGGTAATGCTATTACTGTTGAAGCTCCTGCAGTTGTTGAATTAAAAATTGTAGAAACTCCACCTAACTTTAAAGGTGACTCTCAAGGTGGTAAAAAACCTGCAACTTTAGAAAGTGGAGCAGTTGTACAAGTTCCTTTTCACTTAGTTGAAGAAGATGTTATCAGAGTTGATACTAAAACTGGTGACTACTTAGAAAAAGTAAAATAGCCTAAAAAAAAGAGTGAATCTCTTCACTCTTTAGCTATTTACTTTCTTTTTAAATATATTAATTTATCATTTCCTATAAAATTTTCATGAACAATTTCAAAATCTATATCCATACTATTTTCTATATTTAGTCCTGCTCTCATTTTTGGTGTAACTATTAATACCAAGAAATCAACTTTTTCTTTTAATTTATCCAGTAAATTATACCCACCTTCAATCATAACAAATTTATAGTCTAATAATTTAAATAAATCATTTGATATAGTTACTTCTCTTTTTGGTACTTTAAATAAAGGTATATCTTTATCAAATATCTTTCTTTTTGAATAAATCATAACATTTGGTGCTCTTCCAATTACGTGTCTTGCATCTAAAATTGGTTTATCTATTCTAACAGTATTTCCACCAATAACAAGCAAATCTATTCTATCTCTTAATGCATGAACATATGCAAGTGCATGATTTGATGATATCTTTCCTCCATCAATTGTTCCATTTATTGTTTGTGCCATTTTATAGAATATAAAACTTCCACTATTCCACTTTATAAAAGGATATAAAAGCTCATAAGCTTCTTTTTTCATACATCCTAGGTCATACTTTACTGAAGCTTTTTCTAATGTTTCTAGTCCACCTTTTGCCTCTTTATTTATATCTTCATGAGCTACTACAACTCTTTTTGGTTTAAGCTCACTTAATAACTGTGCACAAGATGGTGTTTTGCCTATATGATTACAAGGTTCTAATGTAACATAAATAGTACAATCATTAAAAAAGTCATTATGTTTTCTTTTTAAATAATCATGTATATCAAAACTATCATTTAATGTCTTAAGTACATCATTAGGATGGTATTTCAAAAAAGCTGTTTTAAGAGCATTTACTTCAGCATGTGCTTGACCTGCTTCTTTATGTGCTTCGATACTTAATATTTCACTATCGCCTTTTACAACAACACATCCAACAGCTGGATTAGGGTAAGTTAAAAACTGATATTTCCAAGCTTCATCAATAGCTAATTTCATAAAAAATTTATCATTTATTTTCATTGTTAATTCCAAATAATTTTTTGGTGATAGTATATATTAAAAGTAGTAAATAAGTAGTTAATTAAAGTAATAGAGTTTAGTTTACTCTATTACCATTCAAAGTATGTAGCAGCAGAAAGTATAGAATCATAAGATACAGTTTCATCACCTAATTCAGTTTTGATAACTATATTTTCATCATCTGCACTTAATAATTCACCTTTATAAACTTCAGTTGCCATATCTTTAACTTTTACTTTTTCTCCAACTGATGCTTTAAAATGTTCAATTTTTTTAAGTTTTCTTTCAATACCTGGTGAACTAACTTCTAAATAATAGTTACCTTGCATTGGCTCTTCTACATCTAAAATAGGTGAGATTAATCTTGATATTTCAGCACATTTATCTAAAGATACTCCATCTTTTGATGTAATATAAATTCTATAAATATTCTTATCATTCTCTTTTGTAGTTACAATATCATACAATTGTGCACCACAACTATTTACTGTCATTTCAATAGATTCTTGTAAACTCATCTATATTAATCCTGTTTTTTTGATTTTATTTGATCAAATAAAGCTTCCATTTTCATACTTTTTTCTAACGTATCATCTGCTTTAAATTTGAAATTTGGACATTTATACCATCCTGTTGCATTTAAACAGTATGTTTTTATATGTCCACTTGCTTTACTTAGTAAAGAGTTTAATACTTGCTTTTCTTGTTTAGTATAATCACTTCCATCATAATAAACAGTAGCATCGTACTTACCATTTTTACAATCAATTTCTGTAATTGCAAGAGTGTTTATTCTACTATCTTTTAAAGTAGAAAGAGCCTCTGGAACTAATTCCATTAATAAAGACTCTGTTCTTTGTAAATTAATACTTTTCATATTATTAGTCGTCTATATGTGCTTTTTCTTCAATTTGAATGAATGTTTCTATGAAATCTCCAACTTTAATATCATTGAATTTTTCAAACATAACACCACACTCATAACCATTAGATACTTCTTTAACATCATCTTTAAATCTTTTAAGACTTGAGATTTTACCAGTATAAGTAACAACTCCATCTCTAATAATTCTTGCATGACCACCTCTAATAACTTTACCATCAGTTACTAAACATCCAGCAACAGTTCCAACTTTAGGTACAACAAATGTATCTCTAACTTCTGCTTGACCTGTATTTTCTTCTCTAATAATTGCACTCATCATACCTGAAAGTGCATCTTTAATATCATCAATTAAATCATAAATAATTGAATAAGTATTAATTGTAATACCATCAGCTTTTGCTTTACTTTTAACAGCACCAGTTGGTCTTACATTAAATCCAAGAACAATACAACCCTCACTAGCACTTGCTAAAATTAAGTCAGATTCAGTAATTCCACCAACACCTGCATGGATTACTTTAACTTTTACTTCATCATTGTGAATATCTTCTAAACTTGTTTTAATAGCTTCTAAAGAACCAGAAACATCAGCTTTTAAGATTACTGGAAGTTGTTTGATTTTACCTTCAGCAATAAGTCCACTCATCTCTTCAAGAGAAACTTTTGTTGATTTAGAAAGTTCTTTAGCTCTTGCATGTTCTGCTCTTGTAGTTGCAATCTCTTTAGCTTCTTTATCAGAATCTTGAGCAACCATAACTGTACCAGATACAGGAACTTCATTTAAACCAAGAACTCTACCAGTTTCAGAAAGACCAAGTTCTTTTACTTGTTTTCCTAAATCATTTGTAATTGCTTTTACTCTACCATAAGTAGTATCACAAACAATATTATCACCAACTCTTAATGTACCATTTTGAACAATAACAGTTGCTACTGGTCCTCTACCTTTTTCTAAAGATGCTTCAACAACTGTTGCTTTTGCTTTAGCTTCAGGGTCAGCTGCAAGTTCTAAAATTTCAGATTGTAAAAGAATATTTTCTAATAAATCATCAATTCCTTCACCAGTTTTAGCAGAAACTGGAATAAACTCAATATCTCCACCCCAATCAACAGGAGTCATATCTCTTTCAGCCATTTGTGCTTTAACCATATCAATGTTAGCACCCTCTTTATCCATTTTGTTAACTGCAACAATAATAGGTCCACCAGCTGCTTTTGCATGTGAAATAACTTCTTCTGTTTGTTGTTTTACACCATCATCTGCTGCAACAACAATAATAACAATATCAGTTACACTTGCACCTCTTGCTCTCATTGCTGAGAATGCTGCGTGACCTGGAGTATCTACAAAAGTAATCTTTTGATTATTTTGTTTAATTGTATATGCTGCAATATGTTGAGTAATACCACCAGCTTCACCTGCTGCTGTTTTAGAACTTCTAATTTTATCTAATAATGAAGTTTTACCATGGTCAACGTGTCCCATAATTGTTACAACTGGAGGTCTAGTAACAAAATTTGACTCATCAATTTCTTCTTCTTGATAATCTTCAACATAGTTTGCATCTTCTAGAGCATCTTTAACTGTTACTTCAATTCCAAACTCTTCACCAAGTATTTCTAATTCATCTTGTTTTAAAAAGTCATTTTTAGTAACCATCATTCCTAAACCAAAAAGTACAGTAATTACTTCAGCTGGTGATTTACCACAAGCTTCTGCAAATTCATAAACTCTAATATCTTCAGGAATTGTAACTTCAGTAATCTCTTTTACTTCTTCAACTCTTTTAATTCTTTTCTTTCTTTTCTTTCTTTTTAAACCTTGTGGTCTATTACCAAATGCTGCTGGTTTAGAACTTCTAGTTTGTTTTTGTGAATTATTGTTGTTATTGTTATTTTTTTGATCTTCAAATAATTTTGATTCATCAGATACACCCATATCAAGTAAAACAACTTCTTCACCTAATAATGAATCATCACTATCAGCAAACTCTTTATCTAGTTCAAGTTTTTTTCCATGAGTATGAGCTTTAGGAGGAACTTTTTTCTTCTCTTTTTTAACTTTTGGTTTTACAGTAGTTTGTGTAGATACTTTCTCTTCTGATTCACTACTTCCACCAAGAATTTCACTAAGAGATTTCATTTTATTTTTTGAAGGGTCTTCGCTTATACCACTTTTAATCTCATCTTCTATTTTATGCTCATTAGAAGGTTTTTTCTTTTTAACAATTTTTAATCCTCTTCTTTTAGGGATAATTCTATTGTTATTTACATTTTCAGTTTTTTGAGTATTAACAGGCTTATTTGTATCTTCTGCAGATGATTTATCTTGTTTTTCTTCTTTCACTTCAGTTTTTTGTGCAGTTTTTTCTTCAGATTTAACTTCTTCTTTTTTCTTAGTCTGTTTTTCTTCTTTATTTTCAGCTGGTTTCTCTTGTTTTTTTTCTTTTGGAGAAACACTTTTTTTACTTTTAGAAGAAGAGTTATTGCTTTTATTTGAGTTTGCTCTACTCATCATATAATTTACAATCTCTTCTGCTTGCTCTAATGATACTGCACTTTGAGGTGATTTTAATTCTATTCCCATTTCTTTGGCTTTGCTTATAACTTCGTTACTATTAGCTCCCGCCTCATCTGCAATTTCATATACTCTTACTTTATCTGACATCTGTTAATATCTCCTTAAGTTGTACTAAGTACTCGTCTTTATTTTTACATTGAAAGCATAATGCTTTTTGTATTTTTTTATTTTCTTTGCTATTAAGTTTACCATCATTTAAGTGATTTGTACATGAATAACATAGATAGAAACTTCTACCTTTGTTATCATATTTTATAAGCTTTTTATCTTCACATTTAAGTCTTAATAGCTCTTTTTTTTCTAATCGTGCCCTACAAACTATACACATCCGTAAAGGTCTTTTTAAATCAGCCAATTATTATATCCAACTTTTTCTTAATTTAGAAAATGATTACTTTTCTACTCTTACACCATAGTTATCAAAATCTGTTGTAAATATTTTAAAATGAGGGAATCTTGTTCTTAATTCTCTCTCAATTTTTTTACTATCTTCAGCATATGCAATTGAGAAAAAAGTAGAACCAGAACCTGATAAAGTACTCATTAAAGAACCTGCTTTTAAAGATACTTTTTGAACTTCAAATAGTTCTGGCATCTGTTTCATTCTGTATTTTTGATGAAATTTATCTAAAGATGCAGTTCTTAACATCTCCCAATTTTCACTCATAAATGCAGCTGTTAATAATGATGCATGAGATAGATTAAATACAGCATCATCTTTTGAGTATTTATAAGGTAAAGTCTTTCTAGACATATTTGTTGAAATTGGTCTATTTGGAATAACAACAATTGCTTTTAAATTTCTTGGCATATCTTTTTTAATGAAATTTACTTCATTATCTTGAACTGTTGCAACATTAAATCCACCCATAACTGCTGGAGTTATATTATCTGGATGATTCTCATATGCTAATGCTAAATTTAGTAGTTTTTTCTTTGATAACTCTACACCCTCAATAGCATATGCAGATGATATAGCACTAACAATTACCGCCGATGAACTTCCTAATCCTCTTGACATTGGAATTTCATTATAAAATTCAAATCTAAAGTTTCTTCTTTTATTTGATAAGTTGTGATAAAAATCATTAAAAATTGAGATAAACATATTGTTATCTTTTAATGCAGGATTATTTGATCCCTCACCTTTCAAAGATACACTATGAAATTTTGAAGGTTTAATCACAACTTGATTTTTTATTTGAAGGGCAATTCCTAAAGTATCAAACCCAGGCCCCATATTTGCACTTGTAGCTGGTACGCTTACTTTCACTTGTTTCCTTTTTATACTGCTGGCAAATTATATTCTGGCAATGTATTTTTTTCGTCAAACAACTTTTTATTTAAATTGTTTGGTAATTTAAAGTCGTGTATTTTAATATCATTATCTAAAAAATCTACTTTAATGGTACCATTTTCATTAATAAAATATTTTTTACCCAATGCTTTAATAGGTGAATTATCATTAAAATTAAATCCACTACTTGCATATAATGGGATATTTTTTGAAATACTTAATGTTTTTAAAAATATATACGAAACTTTTATTGCCATATATGACCCAGGAGCATTTACAAAATATAATCCACTAATATTACTATAAGTTTTTAAAATATCATCAAATAAAAGAGGTAAAATATCTGAAGTTTTACCCTCTTGTTTTATCTGTTTTATTAATTTATCATTTTCATAAATTCCAATTAATAGCGGATTTGAAATACTAATAACAAAAATATCTATCAACTATATTCCTTATGCTCTTGCATATGCAATTTCAAATACTTTAGACTCTTCATCTGCTTCTTCTAAATCAATAATTTCATAATTATCTGCACTCTCATACAATTTTTTTGTCAATAAATGATTTAGATGATGACTTCCTTTATGTGCATTATACTCACCAACTAAAGTATAACCCAATAAAGACATATCACCAACTGCATCAAGTATTTTATGTCTTACAAATTCATTGTCATATCTTAAGCCATCTGGATTTAATATTTTTGAATTATCTAAAACAATTGCATTTTCCATTGATGCACCTTGAGCTAATCCCATACTTCTTAAATATTGTACTTCATGTAAAAAACCAAAAGTTCTTGCTTTACTAATATTCTCTTTATATTCATCAATAGAATAATCAAATAAAAACTCTTGTTGTCCAATTACTGGATGTTCAAAATCAATAGAAAAATCATAAATAATATGATTTGAAGGTTTTAATGCAACTTTTTTACCCTCTTCTGTTGTAATTGCTACTTCTTTTTTTATTTTTATTGCTTTTTTTGAAGCATTTAACTCTTTTATTCCTGCTTCATCAATTAGCATACAATAACCAGAAGAGCTACCATCTAAAACTGGTATTTCATCGTTATCTACAACAATTCTTAAATTATCAATACCATATGCATAAATTGCAGATAATATATGTTCAACAGTAGAAATAACTACTCCATCTTTACCTATAACAGTAGCCATTCTTGTATCTACAACATTTTCTATTTTTAAAGGAATAGTAACACCTTCATCACTTCTATAAAAGATAATTCCCATATCTTCTTCAAGAGGTTCTAATCTCATTTTTACAGGAACCCCTTTGTGTAGTCCTATTCCTACAATTTCAACACTTTTTGCTATTGTTCTTTGTTTCATTTACTATTTATTACCTTTTTAGCTTCTGTTATAACATTTGTAATTCTTGTTCTTATCCAGTTTCTATCCATCCACTCTAATGGATTTACTTCAATTCCTTGAACTAATACCCCAAAGTGTAAATGATCACCAAAAACTGCCCCAGTACTTCCAGTATTTGCAATAATACTGTTAGCTTTTATATTTTCCCCAACTGTTACATTAGATTTACTTGTATGCGCATATAAAGTCTGTAAACCCAATTTGTGATCGACAATAATTGTATTACCATAAATTCCTAAGAAGTCATTAAATATTACTTTACCGCCATTTGATGCTTTAATTGTAGCATGTTTTATGCTTGCCCAGTCCATTCCTAAGTGCCAAGCTTGGTCAATTTTCTCATTTTCATAATAATAGTGTCTTCTATCTGCATATCCAGCTACTGTTTTTGAGCCACTTAATCTTTTAAATGCTCTAATATAGAAATTATCAATTTTTTCTTTATCCATAAATTTTCTTGTAATCTCTTTTATAATATCTGTATTCATTTTTCTTAAAGTTCTATTCTCTTTTACAAAAATATCTTTTACAGTTGTTGGCACATCTAAACCACTTTTTTCTAATACATTTTTACTTATATTATTTACAAAACTACTTGAAATACTAATATTTTCATTTTTAATTTTTAATGGTCTTATATATAAAGGAACTTTTGTAAATGTTTTATTATTTGCTTTATCAATTGCAACTAAATTTACTCTATCAAATTTTTCTATTGTAACAGGCCAAGCTATTAATGCAATATAAAAATCTTTTTTATAAAAAGGAATAAGTTCAAATCTCTCTTCATTATTAAATGAAATATATGCATCTTGTAAATTTTCATCTTTTACTTGAACAACTACAACGGCACTTCCACCTCTTCTAATTGCAAAAGAGTTTCCTATTACATTTGCAACTGGTGATTGCTTATCAATTTTAATTTTGAACTCTTTTTTAATTGAGTTACCTTCAAAAAAGTTCCATTTACTTTTATCAACAGCTTCAACTATAATTGATACATTTTTACCTTTGAAAAACATATCAAGTTTTGGAGCTTTTATCTCTAAATTTATACTCTTTTTTGCATCATCTAAAACTTTATCTTCTAAAACAGTCTCATTTTTATCATCTTTATATGTAACTTTATAATATTTTATTCCACTCTCATCACTAATATTCATATTAAGTGAATCTTTTAGATTCCAGAACTCTTTTTTATCTGTAAATTTTATTTCTGGTTTATTTTGTTCAAATTGAGGAGATAAATAAATAAAACCAACTACACCAACTATTGCTATTAAAATTATAATTATTAAAAATTTTACTAAACTATTACTACTATTTCGTCTCAAGAACTTCCTTTAATACCATATTTTTTGCTTCTTCTAAATTTGTTGTTTCCAAAGAGCATCCTGCAGCATTTGTGTGGCCACCACCACCAAATTTTGAAGCTATTTTAGAAACATCAATATTACCTTTTGACCGAATTGACAATCTTACTTGATTGTTTGAAACTCTCAAGAAAACTGCAATTTTAACTATTGAAATACTCATTATCATATCTAGAGCATCTTCACAATCTCTTAAATGTGCACCAGTTTGCTTTAACCAAATTGGTTCAGCTTTTATAAATGCAAGTTCACCCTCTTTAAATAACTCTAAACTATCAAGAATTTTAGGAATAATTCTATATTTTGCTAGTGAGTCTCTTCTTAATAACTTACCAGCAATTAAAGAAGGATTTGCTCCACACTTAACTAAAAAATTAGCTTTTTCAAATGTCTTTTCATCACATCTTCCAATACTAAATCTTAAACTATCATCATATATACCAGTATAAAGTGCAGTTGCAGAATTTTTTGTAATATACAATCCATTGAATTTAAAAAAATCAAATACTATCTCTGCTGTTGAACTTTTTTGATAATCTACAATATTCACTTTACCAAAACCATTATTTGAACTATGATGGTCTATATTTATCAAAGGAATATCAGATGGAAGTTCAAATCCAAATCTTTTTTCTGTACCACAATCAACACTAATTGCTAAATCATAAAATTTAGGTAATTGATCAGTGATTTTGTCAAATCTATTAATAAAATCTAAGTTTTGAGGCAAGTCATTACTTACATTAAAAACTTTATGCTTTATTTTATTTTCTTGTAATAAATTTGAAAGAGCAAGAGCTGAAGAAATTGTATCTGCATCAGGATTTACATGAGTAATAATCAAAATATAATGACTCTTTTCTATTAATTCTAATGCCTCTTTATAATTAGAAAAGTCTAACTTATTATCCAATATAAAATCTTTCTTCATTCTTTTTTAGCTCCTAATAAATTTTAACACTCAATTACTAACAAAAAGTTAATCACTAATCAAACTTCATTGAAAAATCAAGCCATGTAGCCTGATGTATAATACTTCCACTACTAATTGCATCTACACCTGTTTTTGCATAGATTTCAATTGTTTCTAAATTAATATTTCCACTTGCTTCAAGTAATATATGAGGATAATTTTCATCTCTAAACTTCACAACTTCTTCTATTTGTTCAATTTCCATATTATCGCACATAATTATATCTGCACCTGCATCCATTGCTGTTTGAACTTGTGACATTGTTTCACACTCAATTTCTATTTTTGTAACCCACGAAATTCTTTTTCTTGCTTTTAAAATAAACTCTTTTAAGTTATCTATTGTTTTTAAGTGAGTATCTTTTAACATCAAACAATCATCAAGTCCTAATCTATGATTAATTGCTCCACCTACTCTACTTGCATACTTTTCAAAATCTCTTAATTGAGGTCTTGTTTTTCTAGTATCTAATAAAACAACATCATAATCTTTTATTTTTTGAGCGTATGTATTTGCAACAGTTGCAATTCCACTTGCATGTTGAAGTAGATTTAAAAATGTTCTTTCACTTGATAATAAAACAGAAGCTTTTCCTTCTAACTCAGCAATCACTTCACCTTTTTTAACACTCTCACCATCTTTTTTCAAAAATTTACAATCAAACTTTTCAGTTCTTGCTAATATTTTTGCATATTTAACACCAGCAATAATTCCATCATCTTTTGATATAACTCTTGCTGTAAATCTTCCTTTTGGTGCAACATCAAAAAACAAATCCCCTCTACCATTATCTTCAATGATAGCATTTTTCACAAATTTTTTAATATTAATCATATTTCAAACATCCTTTGCAATGCAGTTCTAGCCCACTTTGCTTCTTCTTCATCAACTAAAATTTCACACTCATAAGGTGCATCTTGTTCATTTTCTATAAGTTTTAATGTCTTATATAAATCCTCTAATGTTGTCTCATTCATTGTAGGACACTCAGGTTTAGTCGAGCTTAATATAAAAGTATTTTTCTCTCTTAATCTATTAACCATATTAAATTCTGTTCCAACTGCTACTTTTTGTTCAGCTGGCAACTCTTTTATAAATTTTATAAGTTGAGAAGTTGAACCAACAAAATCAGAAGCATCACAAACACTTGGGTCACACTCAGGATGAGAAGCTATTAAAATATCATCATATTTCTCTTTATAAAATTCAACATCTTCAACACTAAATTGTTGGTGCACAGAGCAAAAACCGTTATAACATATAATATCTGCTTGTTTTAAATCTGTTCCATCACCTATTACTGCTGATTTTAAATTCATCTGTTTTGCAAAGTTTTGACCTAAACATCTATCAGGCACAAATAAAATCTTTTTACCAGATTCTAAACCTTTTTCAATAATTTTATAAGCATTTGATGATGTACAAACAAGTCCACCCATTTTTCCAACTCTTGCTTTTACAGCTGCACTTGAGTTGATATAAGTGATTGGCAAAATATCTTCACTTTTTATTCCAGCTTCATTTAATTTTACAATACTTTCATCATAATAATCACCATCAATCATTCTAGCCATTGCACAACATGCAATTTTTGGCATTAAAACTCTTTTTTGAGGACTTAAAATTTTTACACCCTCTCCCATAAATCCTACACCACAGAATAGAATATATTTAGAAGATGTTTCCATTGATTTTTTTGCTAATTCTAAAGAATCTCCAACAATATCTGCAAGTTCGAAAACTTCATCTTTTTGATAAAAATGAGCAACAACTGTTACATCAAGTTTTTCTTTTAGTTTTAAAATCTCTTCTTTTAAATTCAAAATTTAACCCTTATGGTTTTTTATAATATTTTTATATTTGACTACATAAATAGATAATGGGAATATAACAAAATTTTTGTTATAATCTTTTTAATTGAAATAAGCAAAAACTTTAATAAAGGTAATATATGGATTTTCTTACAAATTCAAATGTTCTATTTTATATCCTTGCATATTTAGTTGGGTCAATTCCATTTGGATTAATTCTTGCTAAATTATTTGCAAATGTAAATGTAAAAGAATCAGGAAGTGGTTCTATTGGCGCAACAAATGTATTAAGAGTAGTTAAACAAACTAACCCAAAATTAGCTAAAAAACTTGGAATTGCAACAGTTTTACTAGATGCTTTAAAAGGTACAGTTGTTTTAATAGTTGCGATGATGTTTAATGCACCTGCTGAAACACTTTGGGCTATTGCAGTACTTAGTGTACTTGGTCACTGTTATTCAATATATCTAAGCTTAGAGGGAGGAAAAGGTGTTGCAACTGGACTTGGAGTATTTATTGTACTTATTCCTATTCCAACTTTAATTGGTGCAATTGTTTGGGGATTTTGTGCAAAAGTATTAAAAGTATCTTCACTATCTTCACTATTAGGATTGACAGGTGTAATTTTAAGTGCACTTATATTTAATAATGGTCTAGAAGTTGGAAGTAATGCTCCTATGTATATTATCGCTTTTATTATTTATTATAAACATATTCCAAATATTATTAGATTAATTAAAGGACAAGAAAAAAAAGTTATCTAATTTTGATAACTTTTTTATAATTATTATGAAAATGCAAATAAAAATAAAAAATTTAACTTTTAAATGTATTATTGGAATATTACCATTTGAAAGAGAAAAAAAACAGAGTGTCATCATAAATTGCAAAATAAAATATAATTACAAAAAAAATAACTTCATAGATTATTCTAAAATAACGCAAGATATAGAGAATATAATGAAAAAAAGAGAATTTGAGCTAATAGAAGATGCAATTTTAGAACTTAGAAGACATATTTTTGACACTTATAAAATAAAAAAATTAAAACTATCTATCTGTAAACCCCATATAATCAATAATTGTGAAGTTTCAGTCTCAAAATAAAAATATTCTTAAATTTATAGCTAAACACTTATAAAAAACTCATTTTAAGAAAACTTTAAAATTTTGTTATGTACAATTTCTATGACGGTGTATCGGGATAGTTTCTAAATCCTTTTGGAATGGTTCGCGCGCTCCGGTAATACTGATTATTAAATTTCGAAATTTTAGGAGAACAAATGAAAAAATTCGCAAAAATGAGTTTAGTAGCTGCTGTTGCAGTTGCTGGTCTTACAACTACTTCTTCAGCAAAAGCTTTAGAAGATGCTATTAAAAATGTAGACGTATCTGGTACAGTTGTATATAGATATGATGATAGATCATACGATAATGGTGCAAAATATGATGCTGATGGTACACACGATGTATCTAAAAATAACTATAAAATTGCATTAACTGCAAAAGCTAAAGTAAATGAAGATGTAACTGCTGTTACTAGATTTATCATTGGTGGAGATGATGCAGGTTTTGCTGGATTAAATACAACTACTCAAGGTGACTCACAAGTTGATGTTACTTTATCTCAAGTATATTTTTCATACACAGGTATTGCAAACACTACTGTTAATGTTGGTAAACAAGGTTTAACAACTCCATGGACTGTTGCAGTTGATTCAGATGGTGGTGAGCAAACTGGTACTGGTATCTTAGCATTAACAAATGTTGGTCCTGTTACAATTGCAGCTGCATACTTTAATCAAACAAACTTAGGTAAATCTGGTGATGTTTTATCTGATAGAGATTCTACTCTTGCTAAAAGAAATGACAATGTTGATACTTTTGGAGATAAAGCAATTGCTACTATTGGTGTAATGGGTAACATTGGACCAGTTGCTTTAGATGCATGGTACTTAAATATGTCAGATGTTCTTGATACATATACTGTTGGTGCTTTAGCTAAATTTGATATCTCTGATGTTAAATTATCAATGGGTGCTAGATATACATCTTTAGATTTAGATGATGAATTTGCTCCAGATGCAGAAAAAAATGATAATGCATTAGGTAAAGTTTTCGTTGCTGCTAAAATGGGAATTTTTGATGCAAAAGTTGCTTATGGTTGGACTGATTCAGAAGGTGGTATTGGTGCTTTAGATAATAGTGCTAAAACAAACTTAGATGGATGGACTTTAACATTAAATAATCACACTGATGCTGAGTTCCTTATGACTTCAGTTGGTGCTCAAGTTTTACCATCACTTAACTTAGCATTACACTATAACCAACTTGACCAAGATATAAAAGGTGCTTCAGATACAACTGATAGCGAATTATATCTTCAAGCAACATACCAAATGTCTAAAAACTTTGGTGGATATATCAGATTCGGTAGAGCAGATAGAGAAGATGACTATACTGAACATGGAGATACTAAAGATAACGATGGAACTATTGGAAGACTTCAAGTACAATACTCTTTCTAATATCAAAGTTTAAACTACTAAACTCAAAGAAGGTTAGGCTTTTTGCCTAGCCTTTTTTTTTACTCAAAATTTATTTAACTTATTTATGCTAAAATGTCCTTAATTTTTAAAAAGGATAAAAATGAGATTACTTACAACGCTTACTTTAACTTCAATGCTAACTTTAAGTATTGCTGCTGCACAAACAACTATGTGTTTTAAACAAAATCACAAAGATATGGCTACTATTGAGCAAACTAACCTTGATGGTGGATTATGTAAAGGTTCAAAGTCAGTAGATGATATGAAAAAAGATGGTTGGCTAATAGATGATATTAAAATCACATCAAAAGAGAATGCAAACAATTATATCTATATATTTAAAAAAGCTGAACCTAAAAAAGAGGTTGTAGTTCAAAAAGTTGTACCAGTTGTTCAACCAGTTACTCCTGCAGTTCCTGCTACAAAACAAGTAGTAGTATCAAATATAGATGAGGCTGCATTAGAAGAAAAAATCTTACAAAGATTAGAGCAAAGAAAAAAAGAAGAGATAGCCTTAAAAAAACAACAAATATACTTTAGAAAAAGTAAATCTGGTGAAAAACTATATAAAAACAAGTGTCAATCATGTCATGGCCAAAAGGGTGAAATTCCATCAAGAAATGTATCAAGAGAGATAAATAAATTAAATTTACAAGATTTTACTATTTCTATTAGAGATTATAATAATGGTACATATGATAGAGGGATGGCGTTTGTAATGAAACCATATGCAACACTTATGACTGACCAAGATGTAAAAAATGTATATGTATATTTAAGAAGTATAAATCAAAAAAAGAAGAAAGAAGAAACTAAAAAATAATGGATAATTATGAATATAGTGAGCTTTTAAAACTACTTAATAAAAAGCTTGAAAATATTAAATCTATTTTAAATCCTGATAAGTTACACATAAGACTTAAAGAGATTGAAGAGCAAGAATCAAATCCAGATTTTTGGAATAATGTAGAGCTTGCAACAAAAGTAGGAATAGAAAAAAATAGAATTTTAAGTAAATTAAGTAAATTTGACAAAGCAAATAATGCACTTAATGATACAAATGATATATACGAATTAGCTTTAGAAGATAAAGATGATGAAACATTAAATATGCTTTATGAAGAAGCTAGTGAAATTGAAGAGATAGTAAAAAAAACAGAAATTGAAGTGATGTTAAGTGGTGATGATGATGGACTTAATGCAATTATTTCAATTCACCCAGGTGCAGGTGGAACAGAATCACAAGACTGGGCAAGTATTCTTTATAGAATGTATCTAAGATGGGCAGAAAGAAATAACTTTAAAGTAGAAATACTTGACTATCAAGATGGCGAAGAAGCAGGAATAAAAGATGTATCTTTTATAATCAAAGGTGTTAATGCATATGGATATTTAAAAGCAGAAAATGGTATTCATAGACTTGTAAGAATCTCTCCTTTTGATTCAAATGCAAAAAGACATACATCTTTTGCTTCTGTTATGGTAAGTCCAGAAATTGATGATAATATTGATATTGAAATAGAAGATAAAGATATTAGAATTGATACATATAGAGCAAGTGGTGCTGGTGGACAACATGTAAACAAAACAGAAAGTGCCATTAGAATTACTCATATACCTACAAATATTGTAGTTCAATGTCAAAATGATAGAAGTCAACATAAAAATAAAGCAAGTGCATTAAAAATGCTTAAAAGTAGACTTTATGAATTTGAACTTGCAAAACAAAAAAGTGCAAGTGATGGTGTAGAAAAAAGTGAAATTGGTTGGGGACATCAAATCCGTTCATATGTACTTCAACCATACCAACAAGTAAAAGATACAAGAAGTAATATAGGTTACTCAAATGTATCAGCTATTTTAGATGGAGATATTACAAAAATTATTGAAGATGTTTTAATAGCAACATCAAAATAATTATAATAATAAAAATTATTTAAAAAGATTAAAAATTAACCAACTTTTTAATATAGATTAAAAATTTTTTAAATATAATATACAACACTTTAATTACAAAAAAGGAAACACAATGAAAAAATTCGCAAAGATGAGTTTAGTTGCTGCAGTTGCAGTTGCTGGTCTTACAACTACTTCTTCAGCTAAAGCTTTAGAAGATGCTATTAAAAATGTAGATGTATCTGGAGTTGTTACTTATAGATATAATGACTATGAAGATAATTATGATGATAAAAATGGAGATGGAAATAAAGAGCACTTTAGTAAGTCTTCAAATAACTACAAAATTTCTTTAAACTTAAAATCTAAAGTAAATGAAGATGTTACAGCTAATACTAGATTTATTATTGGTGGACAAAATTCTGCAAGTGAAGCTTCTTTAAGTACTCACAATGATGGTGATGGACAATTAAATGTTACTTTATCTGAAGTAAACTTTGTTTATACAGGTATTGCAAATACTTCTATTACATTTGGTAAACAAGCACTTGCTACTCCATTTACAATGGCTAGAGATTCAATGGGTAATGAACAAACTGGTACTGGAGCATTAGCAGTTACAAACTTAGGACCAGTTACATTAGCAGCTGCATATTTCAACCAAACTAATTTAGGTGGCGGAAATAGTGATATTACAAAAACTTATGGTGAAATATCTGACCAATTAGATGTTAATGATGATAAAATTGGAGATATTACAGGTGATGAAAATGTAGTATTTGTTGGAGCTATGGCTTCATTTGCTGGAATTAATATAGATGCTTCATACATTGACTTACAAGATATTGCTGATGCATATACTGTAGGATTAGCAGCTTCTTATAATGTTGGTGATGTTAAGTTAAGTCCATATGTAAGATACTCTTCTTTAGATTTAGATGACACTTCAGCTGATAACAAATTATTTAAAGTTGGTATCAATGCACAAATGGGAATCTTTGATGCATTCTTAGCTTATGGTCATACTGATAAAGAAGGTGGTACTACTGCTTTAGATTATAGTGCTGATACTGGTATGGATCCACACTGGAGAGTTACTTTAACAGGTATTAATGATGCAGATGCAATATATGCTTCTATTGGTGCACAAGTATTACCTAAATTACATGTTGCATTAAAATACTCTGGAATTGATACTGGTTCAAAAACAACTGGTACAGGTGACCAAGAAGAGATTTATACAAAAATTACTTATGATATGAGTAAAAACTTCTCTACTTATTTACAATTCGGTCAATTCACTAAAGATAAAGCAAGTGGAAGCACTGATAAAGATGTAGATTCTACAATTGGAAGATTAAACGTACAATACTCTTTCTAATTAGAAAAGCATAATTGTATGATTAAATTAAAAGGTGAGATAAAATCTCACCTTTTTTTATGTCTATTATAAAATCTTTAACATTTGTAAAATTTGAACTACTATTATCAAACTTCCAAATAATAAAACGACTAATAATCCTATATTTCCACCAAATACTTTGTATTCATAATCTAAATTTGTTTTTCTTTGTTTATAAACCATAGCAACTGGCAAAAATAGAGCTAATATAACTAAAGCAAATCCTGCAAAACCAAGTGCTTTAATAAATCCTTCTGGATAAAATAGAGCAAAAGCTAAAGGAGGAACAAATGTAATAAGAGCTGTTAAAACTCTTGATGCTTTTTTACTTGATGAAGATAAAAAATCTTGTAAGAAATCAAATAGACCTAAACTAACACCTAAAAATGAAGTAGCAAGTGCAAGGTTTGCAAATAGTGAGATTAAAAAGCTCATATAACTATTATTTGCAACAAAACTAAGTGCTTTAATAAAAGATGTTAAAGAGTTATTTTGAACAAGTTCTTGTTGAGTTAAAATACCATGCGATACTAACTCCCAAAGAATATAAACAACTAAAGGAAGTAAAGACCCACATATCATGATAATTCTTAATGCTTTTATATCTTTTCCAATATATCTAACAATAGAAGGAATTGAACCATGAAAACCAAAAGATGTAAAAATAACAGGTAAACTAGCAAAAACTAATGCTTGTTGCGTTGGCATATGTGTTAAATTTTCTATTGAAGTAAAAGGCATTAAAAAAGTTAGCATTACAATTAATACAACAATTTTAATCATAAATAAAACTCTATTTAATAAATCTACACTTCTAGTACTAGTACTTACTACAAGTCCAATTATAAGAGTAAATATAATTGCTCCTGATTGCATTGGTATTTCAAAATCAAAATACTCTTTTATTTTATCATATATTTGTTCTCCTCCACCAGAGATATATGCAGCACATAAAGCATAAAACAAGAATAGCATTGAAAATATTGCTATTATTTGACCTTTTCTTCCTAAAATATTATATGCTAAAGTATTTAAAGTAGCATCTTTATTTGCATTTTGATGTAATTCAATCATAAGCAGTGCAGTATAAGCCATAAAAGCCCAAATTATTGTCATAATAATACAAGAAGTCATAAATCCAAATGTAGCACTTGTAATTGGTAAAGCTAACATTCCAGCACCAATCGTAGTTCCAGCAATAATTAATGTACTTCCAATTAATTTATTTATATTCACGTAGAATCCTTTTATTAAAAGGCATATTCTACTAAAAAAGCTCTTAGTAAGGGGTAATAACTATTTTTGTAGATTATCTGTTACACAAAGTTTTAAAAAAGCAAAAGTTACAAATTGATTTATCTTCACACTTTTCAAAATTTACTTTAGTAGTATTTAGTTCATTAAAAATCTCTTTTAACAAATCAAGTTTTTCATTTATTGCTACTTCTTCTAAAAGTTTTGTATTATTCAAATCAAAGTAGTAACTTTTTATGTTAGATGTTTTATATATATTTTGTAAAGCAATATAATAAAACTCAAGTTGAAAATCACAACTTTTTTCATAATTTTTAATTGTATCTACTTTCAAACTAGAAGATGTTTTATAATCAATTACAAGATAATTATCATCAAATTTATCAACTCTGTCAATTACACCTTTTATATCGATATTTTGATATTTTAAGTTAAATGGCATCTCTTTTTGTATAACTTGAATATTTGATAATCTATCTTTTTCAAAATCATAAAAATTCTCAATTTTCTTCTTCCAAACTTCTAAATCCAATGTTAAAAATGGATTTTTATTTGAGTATTTATTAAATAGTTCAAATAACTTATCTTTTGATTCAAATCCATTTTCATAAAACTCATAAAGTATTTTATGAATAATATCTCCTAGTTCAAAACCTTTTGGTTTTAAACTTATTTCATGCTCTTTTAGCTTTAAAATATATTGAAGGTAATATTTTCTTTTACATTGTAAATATACTTTTAATGAAGTTGAAGACCAACTCATTTTTGATAAATCAATATCTAAAATAATCTCTTTATCAAAATGATTTAATTTATGTTTATTGTATAAAATATGTTTATAGTTATTATCAAAAGTTGTATCACTATTTTTTTTATGAAAAAGTTCACTTGCAAATCTACTAATTGTAGAGGTATCATTTGAA
This sequence comes from Arcobacter sp. CECT 8986, assembly GCF_004116725.1. Classification (NCBI taxonomy): domain Bacteria; kingdom Pseudomonadati; phylum Campylobacterota; class Epsilonproteobacteria; order Campylobacterales; family Arcobacteraceae; genus Arcobacter; species Arcobacter sp. CECT 8986. The sequence goes on from NZ_PDKG01000004.1 coordinate 252,625, forward strand.
ACATAACTTACATATAAATTATTACAATTTTCAATTAATCTTTTATAATAATACTTTTGAAGATTTTCTCTATCTTTAATAGTTGGAAGTTTTGCAAACTCTTTTACTTTTGTAGATAAAAATTTATCTTTTAAAGATGCTTTTGGAATAAAAGATTCATTAAAATCACAAATAATAACAGTATCAAAACTAATTGCCCTACTTTCAAGCAATCCCATAACAGTAATTTTACCTGAATTAATATCATCAATTGTAAGACTTGATACTTTTTGAAGAAGTATTTTAACTACCTCTTTTAATAAAATATTTGTATTTTTAGAAAAAAGAAGATTTTCAAGTTTATAAATAATCTCTTTTAATTTTTCTATTATCTCTTTGTTTTTTTCATACTCAATTAAATAATTACTTAACAAAGAAAAATTCTCTTTATTTACTTTTGTATCCCAATGTTTAAAAAGATTATTTATAAACTCAATATCGATTTTATAAAACTCTATACTTTCAGAGTTTTTTCTATCTTTTTCATTTATAAAGTTGTATAGACTATATAAAAATTTATAACTATTAGAGTTTTTTATCTCTATACCCATAGCATAGTTAAAATACTGTTCATCATCAAACAGTCTTAAATTTGTAGCAAATGTTTCATCTGGTAGAATTAAAGCAATTTTAGAAGGTTCTACACCTTTATTTATACTTTCAACAATAGATGATTTAATATATGCAATTTGCGAAATTCTAGAAGAAAATCCTTTTATATCAAAAAAATCTACTTTTTTATCAATTTTAACTTTATTTACAATTTTTTTGTTTGTAATATCAAGTTTATAATTATAATCATCTTCTAATTCTATTTGTACATTATTAAAAATCTCATAAGATTTTTTATTATATTCATTTGTATTTATATTTATATAAAGTTGTTTATTCTTAGATATTTCTACAATTCTATCAAACTCTACATTTGTAAAATATCCTTCAAAATATATCTCAATTGATGAAAACTTATCTAAGAAATCTAAATTAATTTTCTCATATTTAGTCTCATTTACTCTATCAATATAATCATTTTCTTCTAATATCTTTGTGTAGTTATCTTTAACTTTTTGAAGTATCTCTAAATGCTCATTATAAAATTCATAAGTATCAACTTCTTTAATACTCTCAATTGATATTTTTTCACTTGAAATTTCATTAAAAAACCTAAAAATATAATCACTTTGTTTTAAAAATTGTGTGAAGTTTGAAGAGATTCCTAATTTTTTAAAATCATCAAATTTTATAGACTCTTTTAAAAATAGAAACTTTTGTTCTTCATCAATTAATTTTTTATTTGAATAAGAAAATGATTTTTTGAAAAATTCATCAATTGTAAGAAAAAAAGGCAATAATTTATTTGTATCTTTTTGTAAAAGTACATTTTGTCTTATTGCCCTTGAAGTAGGAAATATTATTAGATTTTGTTTATTCTGCATTTGTTTTTATAAAAAGATAACCTTTATTACCATCTTTTTCAAATGTAGCAATAATATTCCAATATCCAACTTTTGGAACTTTCATATCTGAAATATATCCATCTTTAGTAAATTTAAAATTGTTATTTGTTGAATCGATTTTAGAATTATTATTTGTAGTTTGTGTAATTCTAAAGTTAATATCAAAACCTTGTTCTACAACATCAGTTTTTTTATCAAATATCTCAATTCTAATTTTATTGTCACCTACTTTTAATAGGTCTTTATTTGAAGTTCTTTTTTCAATAACTCTTTGAGAAAGGAATACATCATTGATATCTAAATCTTTTTGCTTATCATTGAAAAATATTTTAAAATTGTATTTTTTTAAAAATTTATGATTTGAAGTAACAACATCATTAAAATTTTCATCTATATCTTGATACTTTCTTAAAAAAGCATCATCTTCATTTACAGGAACTTTTAGTGTATTATGAATTGTCCATATAATCATAAAAAATGTAAAACTAAAAATACCTATAAAAAATAATGGCCAATAATTTCTTTTCATTAAATTTCCTATTATTTTCTTCTTTTCAAAATAGCATAAATATAAATAAATAGTCCAAATACAATTAAAGTATACATAAAGACTTTCCAAATAGATCCAGCAACTTTACCTGAACTTCCTATACTTGACTTTAATTTTATATTTCTATCATTTGCAATAGTATCTGCAATTGCTGCATATCCATTTAGTACAGCAGCACTAACTTTTGCAAATAGTGTATTTTTATCTTTTGAAGCTAATAATGGTACAACATAACCATTTAAGATTTCATTTTTATCTACAATTTGTTTTAATTGTGAAGATACAATTAAATTTACATGAGTATCTTCAACAGCAAGTGTTAATACAACATATGGTTCATCTAATGATTTAATTAACTCTTTCTCTTGATTTTTAATAAACTCAATTTTATCTTTTGTAGAAGTTCCTTCTTCTAAACCTAAACTCTCTTTTGCATATACATAAATATTTACACCAAGTTTTGCTTTAGCCTCTTGACCTATTTCTTCTATTTTGCCTACTGCACGTTCGTCAATTAATCCATCGTTACTTAAAACAAATTGTGAAGCGAATAAATTTGATGATAAAAAAAATGATAGTGCAAATAGCACTATCATTTTAGTAGATATAAAAGCTTTCATTTATCCAACAAACACTTTTGCAGAGTCAAAGAAAGATAGATAAACAGAATAAACTGCTGATACTAATAATAAAACTCCAATAACTTTATCCATAACTTTCTCCTTATTTTTTTCCAACTAATTCATATTGTTTATGATTATCAGGACTATTTGCTTTTAAGCCATTTAAATCTTGATTAATTTTATAAAAATTAGTCGACTCATTTTGTTGAACATTGATTGCATTATATGTTAATACACCTAAAATAGTAAGTAATAATACTGTAGCTATTAACATACCTGTAATCCCATGAAGAAGAGAAAAAATTCCTCTTTCATTTTCATTCATTTGAGTATTTCCAGACATACTTACTCTCCTAAACTTCTAATATATGTAGCTAATGCTTTCTCTTGAGTAGGGTTTAATCTACCTTTGAAACTTGGCATTTTACCAATATGTCCTTTTTTACCATTACCTAATACAGTTTGAACTAAATCATTACTATATTGTGCAATATTAGGAGCAACATAAGCTATACCTTTTCCATCTGCACCATGACATCCAGCACAAACACCAAATGCTGCTGGTTGTTCACCTTTAAATCCACCTGCAACATAAGTTGAAACAGCTTCAATATCTGCTTCATCTGTTAACATCATAGGAGGCATACCACCTGGGTATTGTTCTTTAAAGTTATTTGCACCATTTTTAATCACATATTTAATAGAATCTTTTGAAATTCTATGTGTTAAATTTTGTGCTTTTCCTTCAATACCTTCAGCATCTACACCATGACAAGGTGCACATTGTACTAAGAATATTGATTCACCCATAGCAGTTAATGTATCTTCACTTGGGTTTTCCCATTTTGAAGCAAATTTTTTATTATATTCAATTGTTTCTTCATTCCATTGACCAATTTGTGAAAATCCATTTGTTGGATAACCAAATGACCAATACCAAAATAACCAAACAATTGTCCCAATAAATGCTAATCCCCAGCCTGTTGGGATTGGATTTCTATATTCACCAATACCATCCCAGTTGTCTTCTTTTAATTCACCGCTAGCAGTGTCATTTTTCATTTGATTAACATATTTAAGTGCAACAAATACTGTAATAGTAATAATTGCAATAGCACCTAACATTGTTAAGCTATTTACATAATCATCACTGTTAAAAGCGTCACCTGCAATAAAGTAAGTTCCTGCTATTAACGCGACAATAAGAATAATTCCACCTATAACCATAGATTTCATTTGATACTCTCCTTCTCGTTTATCTCTTTGTCTTTTTTTCTTTCTTCAAGAGGATTTGACTTTATAGAATCATCATGCACAAGATCAGAGTATTTTTCATAGTTCTTCTCACCTTTTTTATCTCTTCTATAAATAGAGTAAGCGTAAGAATAAAAAACAACAAATACAAAAAGTATTAAAAAAAACTTCAAATAACCTTGAAGATTCAATAAAGCGTCATAATCCATTTTATCCTCTTATTTTAAAGAATTTAAATATGCAATTAATGCAACTATCTCAGGAACTTGACCGTTTGCTACGGCATCTTTTACTTTTTGGTTTTTCATGTCTGCAGCAATCGCTTCTGCTTCTTTTTTAGCAGCTGCAATAGCAGAGTCATAATCACCTAATTTAACATCAATTTGTCCATCACCATTTAGATCTTCATCATATGGAGTATTGAACACTTTTTTAACAGTTAAAGCTTCTGCATATGCTGAATCTAAATCTGCAATATTATTAAACATATGTGGATATGCTGGCATAATTGAACCAGGAACAACAGATGATGGCTCTAACATGTGATTTTCATGCCAGTCCGTACTTCTGTAATTACCAACTCTATGTAAATCTGGACCAGTTCTTTTTGAACCCCATAAAAATGGTCTATCATATGCATATTCACCAGATAGTGAATACATACCATATCTATCAGTCTCAGCTTTGAATGGTCTAATTAATTGAGAGTGACAAGCATTACATGAATCTTTAATATAAACATTTCTACCTGCTAACTCTAATACAGTATAAGGTTTTGTACCAACTGTAGGTCTACTTTGTTTTGCAAAGTCAGGAATTACCTCAATAATACCTGCAAATGAAACAAATATAAATACGAATACCGCGAAGAAAAACGGTCTTTGTTCTAACCAATGAAACATCATTTACCCCTTTTCTTAAGCTGCTACTGGTGAAGCATTTACTGGTTCTTTATCAAGTATTCTACCTGATGTCGCTGTTTTATACATATTGTATGCAAACATAAAGAAACCAATTAGGTATAATAACCCACCAACAGCTCTAATTGTATAATATGGATGTAATACAGTTACAGTATCAATGAAAGAGTAAACTAATGAACCATATTCGTCATAAGCTCTCCACATCATACCTTGTGTAATACCAGCTATCCACATAGAAGTAAAGTATAAAACAATACCAGTTGTTTGTAACCAGAATTGAGTATCCATTAATGATTTAGAATAAATTTCTCTTCCGTACATTCTTGGTGCCATATGATATAATGCTGCCATTACCATAAATACAACCCATCCTAATACACCATCATGAACGTGACCTGGAATCCAGTCTGTAAAGTGTGCAATTGCATTAACAGATTTAATTGATTGGATTGGACCTTCAATTGTTGATAACATATAGAATGTTGAAGCAAGAACCATAAATTTAATTAATGTATTAGTTTGTAATTGTTGCCACTCACCTTTCATAGTTAAAAGCATATTAATAGCAGATCCCCATGATGGTAAAATAAGAACAACTGACATTACAGAACCCATTGTTTGCATCCAGTCTGGAACTGTTGAATAAATAAGGTGGTGTCCACCAGCCCATAAATAAACAAATAATAATCCCCAGAACGCTAAAATAGATAACTTATAAGAATAAACATTTTGTCCTGATTCTTTTGGTAAGAAATAATAAATCATTGCAATAATAGGAACAGTAAATACGAATGCAACTGCGTTGTGTCCATACCACCATTGTACTAATGCATCATTTGTTCCAGAATACATAGAAACTGAATGAATCCAAGAACCAATTCCACCAGAAACAAAATATGTTGGAACTTCCATATTATTAAATAAATATAACATTGCAATAGCAATAAATGAAGCAATGTAATACCAAACTGAGATATAAAGTGTTCTTTCTCTTCTTATACCAATAAGTCCAAAAATAGAAACACCCCAAAGAACCCACCATAATACAACTAAGATATCTAGTGGCCACTCTAACTCAGCATACTCTTTTGAAGTTGTAAGACCCATAAATAAAGTCACAACAGCTAAAAGAATAGTTACGAAATATAACACAAAATGTAATTTTGCAATAGTCATTAAGAATGGAGATTCTTTTAAAGAAACTTTTAAAACTCTTTGACCAACATAATACCATGTAGCAAAAATACCACTTAATGTAAACCCAAATGCAACACCATTAGTGTGTAATGGTCTCAATCTACTAAAAGTACCATACTCTCCAGCTAAATTATTTAAGCTAGGGAATGCCAATTGAAATGCTAATATAACACCGATTGTCATACCAATGATACCAAACAAAATTGTTGCAAATGTAAAGGCTTTTGCAACTGAGTAATCATACTCAATTCTTGCACCGTTTTGCATCAATCTCCTCCTACTAATTTTTTATATATCAAGTCACAGGTTTGTCACTTAAAAAAAATCTTAGCCAAAACTGCATAAAGTTAAGCTTAATAATTGATATTTTTTTTTAAGGGATTTTTAATTTATACAAATTGAAGTGTTTTTACACAAAAAAATGTTATTTCCAATTTTTTAATGCTTGTTGTGTTTCTCTTTGCATAGTTTTTTGTTTTAAATCTTCTCTTTTATCATGAAGTTTCTTACCCTGTGCAGTAGCAATTTGTACTTTAACCATATTTTTAGAATTAAAATACATTTTAAGAGCTACAGTAGTTACTCCATCTTTTGTCACTTTTGAGAAAATTTTTTCAATCTCTTTTTTATGAAGTAGCAGTTTTCTACTTCTTCTCTCATCTGGTCTATATGTAGTGTGCGCAGTACTTAAGTGAGAGATATGTGCATTTAAAAGAAAAATTTCACCTTTGATAATTCTTACAAAACTATCTTTTAGGTTTACTCTTCCTTCTCTAATAGCTTTTACTTCACTACCTTCTAATGCAATACCTGCTTCATATGTATCTAAAATAAAAAAATCATGAAATGCTTTTTTATTTTTAAAAACTAAATCTTTATTTTTCTCTTTTGCCATTTTATAATACCTTAAAGAATGAACTTCCACTTCCACTAAAATACCAATTTTTCTTTGCATACTCTTTTAATGCTGGATATTGTGTCACAGCAGGCATATACAAATCATTAGCTTGTTCAATAGATAATTTATTCAATATATCTTTACTTTTCATTGATAAAAGTTCTTTACTTTCATCTTCTGTAATCTCTTTATAAAATTCATCTCGAAAACAATTAAAAATTTTTCCTGTATGACATTTTATATCACTAGGTGTCACTACTTCAATATTTAAAGACTCTTCTTTAAACTCTTCAACAATTTCACCAATTCCTGTCACATTTGCACTATCATATTCATAAATAAAAAAAGGAACATCTGCACCAATTTTCGCGCCTATTTTAGCTAATTTATCTTTTTTAAAATATAAATTAAAATGTTTATTTGCTAAGATTAAGAAAGAAGCTGCATTTGAACTTCCTCCACCTAATCCTGCAAACTCAGGAATGTTTTTTTTAACTTCAATATTATATACTCTAAAAAAAGCATCAATTTTAGGACAATATTTTCTTAATTCTAGAAAAGCTTTATATATTGAGTTATCTTCTACTTTACATCCAAAATCACCAATCAAATTAAACTCATTTGTATCATTATTTGGAGTAAAAGATATTTCATCATATAAATTTTTAACTCTTACAAAACGAGATACTAATTCATGATAGTTATCTCTTTTTCCAGCTATTTTCAAAAAAATATTTACTTTTGCATAAGATTTCATACTTACTTGCATCTATATTGTTACCTTATTTAAAATATATGAAACTTCATTATTTGAAATTTGGATTATACTAAAGAAATCTTCAAAAATAATTATATATTTTCCATCATCTTTGTTTTCAAAATTTTCAATCGGCATTTTTTTACCATCATTAAATAATGATTTGTCACCTAAATATCTATTTTCTTTCAAATCTAAATACTCTAATGGATTTAAATCTTTTTCATCTTCAAAAAAGAATTTACCTTCATTTATTCTTTCAAGATATGATAATGTCCCAACAACTTCTAAATTTTTTGCTAAAATTTGAGCAAGACTTCTTATATATGAACCTTCACTAACTGTTGCCTCAAAAGTAATAAAAGGGTGATTATATGAAAGTAATTTTATATTACTTATACTCATAATTTGTTTTTTCATCTCTACTTCAATACCTGCTCTTGCAAGTTCATATGCTCTTTTACCATTGATTTTTTTAGCACTATATTTTGGAGGTAAATACTCAATATCACCTTTTAAATTTGCTATTTGCTCTTTTATTTCTTCTATATTTAAAGTTTTTTCTTCTTTTATACTAATAATATTTTCAATATCTTCAGAATAAGAAGTAGCTCCAAGCCACAATACAGCTCTATAAGTTTTAGGTGTTTTTTTCAAATATTTGAATAACTTAGTATATTGACCAAAAGCTACAATCAAACATCCACAAGCAAAAGGATCTAAAGTTCCACTAAATCCTGCTTTTTTATTTTTATATTTTCTTTTTATTCTATTTAAATATAAGTTTGAACTAATATACATTGGCTTTTTTACTACCAATAATTTATTTAGAGGCTCTTTATTATAAAGTCTTTTCTGCATTAATTTTATTTTCCACTTATTAAATTTTTATTTTTTAATTACATCTTTTCAATAAATGATGATAAGATATCTCTTCTTTGACCACTAAAATTAATTGTAAGTTTATAATCTTTACCTGCTTTTACTGCTTTTTGAACTCTACCCATTCCAAAAATTTTATGTTTTACTAAATCACCTTTTTTATAAGTAGAATTTTTTTCAATTGTTAAAGAGCCTTTGATAAGACCACATTCACTCAAAAATCTACTTTTACTTAAGGTTGCTCTTTTACCTTTATAAAATCTAGAATGTACAAAAGACATAGTTAAATTATCCATTGCTCTTGTAATTGCAACATAACCTAATCTTCTCTCTTCTTCTATATCACTTCCATCACCAATAATTGGGAAAAATCCTTCTTCTAATCCAATTATAAATAGATGTTTATACTCTAATCCTTTTGAAGCATGAATACTCATCATAGAAACCATATCTTCAGTAAATTCACTATGCTCAGATTCTAAAGCAATTTCGTTTAAAAAATCTTCTAATCCTAAGTGTGGGTGCTGAATAAAATAATCTCTAATATATCCATAAAACTCATCAACATTGGCTTGTCTATCAAAACCATCAGGTGCATTATCATATGAGCTTCTATAATCAAATGTATCTTCAAATGAGTCTAAAAATCTCATTTTTGATTCGTCTAATGTCTCTTTTAAATCCATAACAGAAGCCATAAACACTTTTAATGTTCTTGAATTCTTTTTTCCAACTACTTGAGATAACTCTTCTGGCTCTAACTCTTCTAATAACTGAAAAATTGGTTTTTTTGTTTCAATTGATTTTGTATCAAGCTTTTCAATTGTAGTTTTACCAATTCCTCTTTTTGGTTTATTTATTATTCTTTTTAATGAGAAGTTATCATTATTATTTGTAAGAATTCTAAAATAAGCAATTAAATCTTTGATTTCTGCTCTTTCGTAGAACTTCATACCACCAACTAGTTTATATCCTAGTCCTGCTTTATTAAATCCTTCTTCTAAAGATCTTGAAAGAGCATTTACTCTAAATAAGATTGCAATATCACTAGCTTTTTCACCACTTGCTAAAAGTTTTTTTATATCTTCTACAATTTTTCTTGTCTCTTCATTTTCATCTGATGATTCATAAACCCTTACACTATTTCCATCAGTTCTTGTACCAACAAGAGTTTTACCTAATCTATCTCTGTTATGTTCAATTAGTTGATTTGCATGATTTAAAATAGTTGTTGTTGATCTGTAATTCTCTTCAAGTTTTACAACTTTTGTATTTTCAAAATGTTCTGTAAAATTCAATATATTTTTTATAGTTGCTCCACGCCAACCATAAATTGATTGGTCATCATCACCAACCACACATAAGTTATTATGCGTACAACAAAGTTTTCTTAATAGTTTATATTGTAATTCATTTGTATCTTGATACTCATCAACCATAATGTATTGATATTTTTCACTTAACTCTTCTGCTAATTTTTCATTTTTGCATAAGATTTTATAAGGTAATAAAAGTAAATCATCAAAATCAACTAAGTTGTTTTTTTCTAAATAATTCTCATACTTTTCATATACATCTGCTATTTGCTGATATAATTTTAACTGTGCAGCTGCTTTTGCTTCAGTTGGACTTAATATTGAGTTTTTATATTTAGAGATTTCACTTGTTAGTAAAGGTAAAGGCAAATCTTTGTCAATTGATTTTAAAATTCTTTTTTTGTCATCTGTATCAATAATAATAAAATTATTTTTTCTGTCTAATTCACTCATATAAAACTTAAGTAATAACAATCCAAACTTATGGAATGTACAAAGTAAAGGAGGAGTATTTACCATCGAAGGGTCAATCAAAGAGTAAGCTCTATCTCTCATCTCTGTTGCTGCTTTATTTGTAAAGGTAAGAGTTAAAATAGAAGCAGGGTCTATACCAATAGATATTAAGTAAGCTAATCTCGTGGTAATAGTTTTTGTTTTACCTGAGCCTGCACCAGCTAAAATAAGTAGCGAACCATCGATATGTTGGGCTGCGTTCTTCTGTGAATCATTTAATGATGATAAAAAATTATTTGACATTTGCTCTCCAATTATATTAGATTATAACATAATTTAGTTAAATTAACTTTTTACTTAATTTATTTATTTATAAACAAATGTTATTATTATCATAAAGAATAATTAAAGGTACAAAATAATGCTAACTGATTTTGCAAAAATCGAAACATTTTTAACTGTTGTTAGAGAGAAATCATTTTCAAAAGCTTCATCAAAATTAGGGATTTCTCAACCAGCAGTTACACAACAAATGAAATATATAGAAGATTATTTAGATGTACAAATTGTTGATAGAAAAAAGAATGGAATTAGACTTACAAAAGAGGGTCAAATGCTTTATTCTATCGCACAAAAAATTGAAAGATGTGTTAATAATGCAGAAAAAGAGTTATTAAAAATTATGAACAAAGATGTTACTTTTGTTTTTGGTGCATCTTTTATCATTGGTAATTATATTTTACCAAGATTTTTAAATAATTTAAAAGAGAATATAAATAATGATGTGTCAATTAATGTTTCTGTTTCACATAAAGCAATTGAAGATTTATTAGATAAAAAAATAGATATAGCGTTAGTAGAAAATTATATACCAGATGACAATATTATTTATAGAGAGTGGATGGAAGATGAGATTGTGATATTCTCTAATCAAGCTCTACCTCCAAAAGCAAAAGCAAAAGATTTATTATCATATAGATGGGTTTGTAGAAATCCAGATTCTCATACAAGATTAATCTTTAAAGATTCACTTGAAAAAGCAAATTATCCAGATTGTGATACATTTAATGTAACAAGTGAAGTAACAAGTGCTACAACTATTGTACAAACTGTTTTACACTCAAATAAAGATGATGTACCAACAGTATCAATAGTATCAAGAAATGCAATAGAATCATTACTTAAAGCAGGTGTTTTATATGAATCAAGAATTGGAACACAAAAGATGGTTAGAAAGTTATATATTGCATATAGAAAAGATAGAAAGCATGACGCATTTATAGAAAATGTAGTTGATTATCTTTTAAAAATAAGCTAAGAAATCTCTTAGCTTAATATAAAAATCCCTCTTTTAACAAAGCTTCTCTTATTTTATATATTTGTTGATGTTTATTTTTACACCATTGTGGTGATAAAAGTGTGCTGTCATCAATTCCAGCTGTTACTCTTTGAATAGATATATTATCAGGAAGTTTTTTTACTGATTTTACAACTGTATCTATATATAAATCTTCACTTATTGGAGTAAATTTTCCATTTCTATATTTTGCAGTTAATAGTGTATTTTTTACAACATACAAAGGGTGAAATTTAATAGAATCAACATTAAGTTTTATAGTTTCATCAAGTGTATCAAGCATCATATTTTGTGTTTCACCAGGTAAACCATAAATTAAATGCCCACAAACATTTAATCCCTTTTGTTTTGTTCTATTTATCCAGTACTTCATATTTTCACTTGAATCACCTCTATTAATTTCATCAAGTGTTTCATCATAAAAAGATTGAATACCATACTCAACCCAAATCTCTTTATCTTTTGATAAACCAACTAAATAATCTAATATCTCATCTGTAACACAATCAGTTCTTGTTCCTATTGATAAACCTATTACATTATCATAGCTTAGTGCTTTTGAATATAGTGCTTTTAGTGTCTCTATTGGTGCATAAGTATTTGTAAAAGATTGAAAATAAACCAGAAATTTATTAGCACCAAATTTATTTTGTAATCTCTTTTTCGTTGCAGTAAACTGCATATCAAGTTGTTTTAGTTGATTATCTAAAAAAGGATTCTCTTTTACTTTTGGATTTAATTTAAATTTTGGTTTTTTCTCTTGTAAATTAGGAGAGAAAGAGTCGTTCTCACAAAAAGAACACCCTCCCCTTGCTACTGTACCATCTATATTTGGGCAAGTAAAGCCAGAAATTGAAATAGGAACTTTATATACTGTTTCACCAAATTTACTTCTAAAATATCTTCCTATTGTTAATACTTCTTTTAAATCACTCATTATTTTTTTACGAAATAGTCTCCATCAAAACTTTCAAGTGCATAATTTCTATCAGGTCCTATTGAATTTTTTAAATCTTCAATTGATAAGTACTCTAATGAATCTGCTTGAATATATTCACAAATCTCTTCTTTTGTCATTCTATGAGAGATTAATTCTTCTTGTGTTGGTGTATCAATACCATAATAACAAGGGAATTTTATCTCTGGACTTGCAACTCTAAAATGTACCTCTTTAGCTCCAGCATCTTTTAACATTTTTACAATTCTTTTTGAAGTAGTTCCCCTTACAATTGAATCATCAATTACAAGTAAAGATTTACCTTCAATTAAAGATTTCATTGGAGATAATTTCATCTTAACTTTGATATTTCTCATCTCTTGTGTTGGCTCAATAAATGTTCTTCCAACATAATGATTTCGAATAATACCAAGTTCAAAAGGAATATGACTCTCTCTTGCATATCCAAGTGCAGCTGGAACTCCTGAATCTGGAACTGGAATTACAATATCAGCTTTGAAATCTTTTCCTGCATCATTTTTTGCTAAAGTTCTACCCATATTTTGTCTTGTTTGATAAACATTTTTACCATCAATCATAGAATCAGGTCTTGCAAAATATACATATTCAAATGCACAAGGTCTAAATTCTGGTTCAAATAGTTGAATAGATTCGATTTCATCACTTTTTTCACTAAAAATTATCATCTCACCTGGATTTACATCTCTAATGAATTCTGCATCAACTAAATCAAATGCACAAGTTTCACTTGCAACAATATATCCACCTGATTTAATTTTTCCTATAGATAAAGGTCTTATTCCATATCTATCTCTAATTACAAACTGTTTAGATCTAGACTGAACAATAAAACAATAAGCTCCAATAGTTTTATTTAAAGCCTCTTTTATTCTATCTCTTAATCTATCTTTTGTATTTTTAGCTATTAAATGAATTAAGTTTTCAGTATCCATTCCAGTTTGGAATATTGCACCATTATCAATTAACTCTTTTCTAACTTCACTTTTATTAATTAAGTTACCATTATGAACTATTGATATTTCACCTAATTTATATTTTGCAAAAACTGGCTGTGCATCTAAAATAGAATCTCCACCTGCTGTTGAGTATCTATTATGACCTATTGCCATGTTACCTTTTAAATAAGATAAAGCTTCATCTGTAAATACTTCAGAAACTAATCCTCTATCTTTTTTAGTATAAATTTTTCCATTACAAGAAGAAGAGATACCTGTTGCTTCTTGACCTCTATGCTGCATAGAAAACAAAGCTAAAGAAGCTAGCCTTGCAGCATTTTCATTACCATAAATTCCAACTATTGCACACATTTATTTAACCTTATGAAATAAAGAGAAGTGAACCTGATGCGCGATAAATTTCTTCTCTTTAATATTTAATTTAAAATTTTTAATCATAGACCTAAAGCATCATTTATAGAGTATAAATTTGGTTCTTTTCCTATAAGCCATTTTGCAACTCTGATTGCACCTTTTGAAAAAGTGTTTCTTGCTGTTGCAGTATGGTGAAGTTCTATAAATTCTCCATCATTATAAAGTCCAACAGTGTGTCGACCAACAATATCTCCACCTCTTAAACTCATAACACCAATCTCATCTTTTGTTCTTGCTCCGATTTCTCCATCTCTACCAGAAACTCTAACTTTATCAAGTTCTAAATCTCTTGCTTTAGCAGCACTTTCTGCTAAAGTTAGAGCAGTTCCAGAAGGAGAATCAACTTTATATCTATGATGTTGTTCTACTACTTCAATATCAAAATCTCTTAAAGTTTTAGAAGCTAAAGATACTAATTTATTTAGTACTGCAACTCCTAAACTCATATTTGTAGAGTATAAAATTGGAACAATTTTACTTGCTTCAATTAATAAGTTTTGTTGATGTTTAGAAAAACCTGTTGTAGCAATTACTAATGGTTTTTTTATATCACTTTCTATTACTTGAGTTAATAACTCTTCAGTTGCAGCCGGTGCAGAAAAATCTATTACTACATCAACACTTTCAAGTAAAGTTTTAATATCATTTGTAATAACTACATCTTCTGGTACATCTTTTTCTAATTTATCAAAAACATGAACAGCAGCTAATTTTGCCTCTTCATCTTTTTTTAAATCATCAATTAAAAGCGTACCAACTCTCCCTGTACTTCCAACAATACCTATATTTATCATAATCTACGTTTCCCTCTTATCCTAAAAATTCAATAATATCAACAGCAGCAGTAGCACCATCACCAGCAGCACAAACAACTTGCTTAGCAGCATCGATTCTAACATCACCAGCAGCATATAATCCAGCTAAAGAAGTTCTCA